>JACKEB010000026.1 GCA_020633205.1 Polyangiaceae bacterium | reverse complement strand
AATGGTGCCGACGTTCACGTGGGGCTTCTTGCGTACGAATTTCTCCTTCGCCATGACTGCTTCCTGTTGGTCTCTCGTTACAGATCTTCGTTTGGGTTAGGTTGGCTCGTCTGAGACGACCTCTTTGGAGCCCACCACCAGGATTGAACTGGTGACCTCGTCCTTACCAAGGACGCGCTCTACCGACTGAGCTAGGTGGGCAAGGTGGTCCAAACTTGCAGGTTCCTCTCGCTTCGGCCCCGATTGGAGCGTGGCGAAAGTCACCAGAGCGGGAGATGAGACTCGAACTCACGACGTTCAGCTTGGAAGGCTGACGCTCTACCAACTGAGCTACTCCCGCATTCCCCGGTCGCCCGGGGCGCACCCTCCAGGGCCGAGAGCCGAGGCGGGGTGCGTTTGCCGCGCCTCACGAGGACCGAGGGGCGCAGCGGTAAGTTTTGGGTTCTAGGTGATCCTCCAAGAAGGCGCTGGGCGCCGGTTTGGATTGGGATTCAGTGAGCGTCAATCTCGCGACCCGTGGAGGGTGATGGATTCGAACCAACGTAGGCATAAGCCGGCAGGTTTACAGCCTGCTCCCTTTGGCCACTCGGGCAACCCTCCGAGGAGTTCGTGGAAACACGAAACAGCGGTGCGAGGTCGATGCAGTTACTTGCTTTGGGTGGTCGGCCGTGAGCTGGGGAGGGGACTCGAACCCCTAACCGCCTGTTTACAAAACAGGTGCTCTACCAATTGAGCTACTCCAGCGAGGGAGCTTGGTGAGCCGGACCGGCCCTGGGCTTGGCAGTGTGTTCAGGCCGAGGCCTTTGCTTGACTGCCGAACTGCCGCTCTGACTGAACCTCCGTGATGAAGTCTAAGATTTTGGGTGAGAGAAGCGCCGAAGGTCGGACATGCGTGCGACCTGACTTTTTTCGACGACGGGTCTTGCTGCTGTGGGCTAGCGAAACCCAAGAGGTGGGGGTGCCAGACCGCTAAGGTCTTTGCGGCAACGCCGCCAGAGAAGTCGATGCGCGAAAACCGGACACCTCACCTCAGCCTCTCTTCGAACCGCTGGAAACCAGTGATTGAGGAGAAGATATGTTGACGAGGGCCCGACGAACCGGGGCTTGGTAGCGCCGAGCTTTTGACCTGTCAAGCACAATTCGTACCCGCCACGGGAGCGGGGAGAAACAGCGGGATTCCCAGTACTTGCACCCGACTTTCGGAACCGGATTTGAGAGGTCCTGCAGACCTGGCACCAGTATCCCACGGCGTGCGCGTGCGCGACCCTGGCGAACCCGATCCGCGATGCTGAGTTGCCTCCCACCCGTTACGGAGTGGACGCAGTCTTAGCACGGGCGGCCAGATCATCCAGCGCCGCCTGGAGTTCGGCACGGGAATAGGGCAGCGCATCCAGGGCCTTTTGCTCCTGCTTGATTGCCAGCTCCAGCTCGAGCTTGGCCTTGCTAGCTCGCTCCACCCACGCGCCGTGCTCGCCGGTTCGGGCCGCCATGCTCAGCGTGTGCTCCATCAGCTGAAGGCCCTTCTTGAGCAGGACGGAGTAGCGCAAACGCATCGCCCCTTCGAACAGCTGCTTGCGAGCCTCGCTGTCCGCAGCGTTGGGCGGCGGCACCTTCATCAGGTCCTCGTGCAGCCGCTTGTACAGTTCCCCCACTCGAAACCCGGCCATCGCCGACCAGTGAGAGTCGTAGGCGCGCATGGTGTCCGAGTACGCGCTCTGGGCATCGAGCAACAGCTGGCAGCGGTCCTCGAGCACTTGGGCAAAGTTGGTCGGCGTGGGTGAGAAGCTGATGGCCTCACCCCGCACACGGCGGATCTCACCCAGTGCGAAGTAGAGCTGCGCGAGCTCCGGCGGGAGACGCCCTGCGCGGTCCAGCTGTGAAGCCTCGACCACGCCGCGCGCGCGCTCCACTTGATAGGAGGCGCGTTCTACGTTGCCCTCCTGCAGTAGCGCGAGCGCCAGCGCGCTACGCAACGTTGCGACCTCGAACGGGTTGGGATCCGAGATGCGAGACAACGCGAGATCTGCGAGCTTTCCGCCTTCTTCCCAGCGCTCGAGGAAGCCGGCCAGGCGCACGCTGCGGACCATCGCGTCCCGCGAGAGCTCTGACTTGGGGAACTCAGAAAGCAAGCGCCGGTAGCTGCCGTATGCCGCCTCCAGGTCACCCGCAGAGTCTTGGGAGTGCCCAGCGTTGAACAGCGCGTGCGGCGCGAGTTCGCCTTTCGGCTCCAGACGATAGACCCGGGTGAATTTCTGCGCGGCAACATCGAACCGCCCAGCGTCGAAGTCTCGCTTTGCTTCGTCGAACAACGCACTGAGGGAGGTGGTGTCACCCGGCGTGATCACCTGTCTCTCGACGGCGACTCGATCTGGGTCGCGCGTTTCCGCAGGGCTATGCGCCTGGCTGCCATTTGTGGCGCCACCGCATGCCGCACACGCGAGCGCGAGACTCAGACCAAGCAGATTCAGAGCGCGGCGGGGATGCATAGGGTCTTGGTGAGGTTGGCGCATGGGACGTTCAGTGTCTCGAGTTCGGATGTTGTTCCACCGGCAGCTCAGTTTGGCAGCAGCGCGCCTCTCCCCCACCCCAACCTACACCGAGCACATGAGCCTTTCAGAGACCTGAGCGGATGTTGCGGAATGCTTGGGCGTGTCATCTTGCTGCACCGCTAATTACGGTCATCCACTCAACTTTCTGGAGCGCTTCCGCTGCCCTTGATCTGCCGACGAAGTGTCCCTTACCGTGACAATTGGGTGGCCGGCCGGCGACACCAGGCCGGATCCTTGGGTGACAGCGGGGAGAGGAAATCGATGGAGCGAGTAGAAGAAACACAGCTGGAGAGCCTGGAGTCGGAGCATGCTGAACTGAAGAAGCAGCTCCAACGTCTCGAACGCCGGGCTCACCTGACTCCTCAGGAACAAGTCGAAGCCACGAACCTGAAGAAAGAAAAGCTGCTTAAGAAGGATGCGATCTTCGCCATCCGCAACGGCTGACAGCTAGCTTGCGCGTGCTCTCGGGCACGGGCGTACAACGCAAACGAGGCGCTGGAGATCCAGCGCCTCGTTCGTTTTTTTGTGCGTTCGCTGCGGCGGGCGAGGTGAGGTGAGCGTTAGAGCACGACGCACTCACCGGACTGGCAGGTCTCGCCCTCTGCGCATGCGGGGCTGCAGCCGCTCTCGTCTTGCACGGGAACCGTGGTTTCTTTCACGGTAGAACTCGAGCCTTCGAAGCTCTCTGCGCCGCCGTAGACGTCCTTGTTGAGGTCGGTCAGCGACTCTTCGAGACGCGTCTTTTCGGGAGCCTGCAGACCACCTGGATGCTCTTGTTCGATCGCCTTCGCAATGGCCAGCCAGTGCCGTGCATCTGCACGGAAACCCAGCCGGTAGTCCGTCATGCCGCGGAGGTATGCGTAGCGCGCTTGGTCCTGGAGTGAGAGCGAGTCGCGGTCGGCTTCGAGGCTGCGCCAGATCGCGAGCGCGCGCTCGTAGTCCTTGTCTTGAGAATACAACCGCTCGCCGCGGTTCAAGTCCTCGCGATAGGTCGCGCAAGAACACAGTCCGAGCGCTAAGGCACAAGCAATCCAGGTGCGCAGCATGGGCGGAGGGAAGGTTACCAGGGGAAACCCGCCAGGGGTCAAGTGAGGCTGATCACTGGTCGCTTACTCGCCGATAAAGCAGCCTAAAAACCGGGAGTTCGTCTTGGATGGCCTTGCGCTCTCGGGGGCTCCGGGCGCCAAACGGGTTGTCTGTCACCCGCGGCCCGCCGGGTATGGCGGCGAGCTGGGGGACGCCGTCGAGCAGTCGCTGATAGGCCTCCGCGCGCTCCTCCACGTCGGTTTGGACGAACAGCTCGCCCTCTGGCACCAGCGTGCGCACCACCTCGGAGATCACTTCATCGCGCACCACGAGGCGCTTCTGGTGGCGCTTCTTCCACCAGGGATCTGGGAAGTGAACGTAAACGCGAGAAAGCGAACCCGCTCGAAACTTCGGGAGCACCGCAGCGACGTCCTCCGCGAACACACGAGCGCGATCGCCGAAGCCTCGCTGCTTCAGCCGCTCGTCAACGATCGTGGCCCACTTGAGTTTCACTTCGAGCCCAAGGATGTGCGCGGTCGCGTCGTTCTCGACACGCTCGACCATGAACCAGCCACGCCCGGGACCGATCTCGAGTTCTACGGGTTGATCGACACCAAGTAGCGCCCGCGGATCAATCGATTCGGAATCGGGCAGTCGCGGAGCGTGCTCGTAGGGGTAGTTGCGCATGGGAGTCTTGCTGTCACACGAAGGCCAGCCGACAGCGCGAAGCGCGCGTCAGCCAGCGTGGGTTCGCTCGGCTGGCGCGCCACTACCACAACCCGACGCGTTCGCCACAGCCGCACGCGCCCGAATCACACAGCGCTGCGAATCACAGCGCTGCCAATCACACAGCGCTGCGAGCCAATCTGCGCTGCGAACCAAACCGCGCCGTGAATCACTCGGCCCCGCGGCGACTGGAGCCGAAGCTTTGAAAACCGGATTGCTCGAAAGCAGTGACTTTTGCCAAGCCTACACTCTAGACTGGCCCCCGTTCTGTCACGGCTACCGCCTGAGGCTAGCGCCCAATTGGTAGCTCTGATCGCTCCCGAAGCTCGACCGCCAGGACGCGGTTCGATCGCTGCAGGAGCAACTCGAAGGCGCATCGAGCGTTTGGTTCGACACCGAGCACCAGTGCCCGCGAAGCGGCGTCACGCCCGCCAACCCAAACCGCGACTCAACCGCAGACGCACCAGCACGAGAAGGAAACCAGCAGACGATGGGACTCGAGCGGATTCGAAGGGTGTCACCCGTGATGCCTGTCACGCCCCGCCGCATCTACGATGCTTGGCTGTCCTCAGAGGAACACACGGCCTTCACGGGATCGCCGGCTGACGTTTCGTCACGCAAGGGAGGTAAGTTCACCGCCCACGCGGGCTACATCGAAGGCGCGAACGTCGAGCTGGAGAAGGGTACGCGGATCGTTCAGACCTGGCGCACGCGCGACTTCCCAGAAGGAGCAGACGACTCCCAGCTCGAGATCACGTTCTTACAAAGTGAATCTGGGACACGCATCGTCATCAATCACGGCGGTATCCCCGAAGGACAAGGGGAGCGCTACCACGCAGGCTGGGGCAAGAACTACTTCAAGCCCATGTCGCGCTATTTCCTCAATCAGCGCGAAGCGCCGGAAGTACTGCAGCGCTCGGCTCGCAATGCAGCGCAGAAGGCAGCCCACGACGCGGGGCCGCCCAAGGAAACAAAGCGCGAGGAAGCCGCCGAGGAGGCCGCACCCCCGGCGCCGAAATCCGCATCCGCACGGAAACATTCGACGGTTCCCTCTAGCAGCGCCAAGACCGCTGCTTCCAAGACGGCAGCATCCAGGGCCGCTACATCGCAGGCCGCTGCATCCAAGGCCCCGGCGAGCAAGCCCGGGGCCCGCCGCAAAGCGCCTGGCCCGGGAGACGAAACGCCCCGCTCGACCCGGCAACGCGCCAAGCCCGCTGCGGCGCCAACCAACAAGAAGGCCCGGCGAGCGGCGCCTGCTGCCTCCACGAGTAAGCCCACCGCCAAATCGAAGACCCGCAAGCCAGCAAAGCGGAAGAGCGGCTGAAGACCCTCGAGCGCCCGCCGTTGAATCGCTAATCCAGCGCGGACACTGAGCGCAGTTCTGCTATACCGCCGAGCGCGATGCGCCGAACGGTACTCGGAAAGACTGGGCTGAAGATCAGCTCGCTGGGCCTCGGAACGTGGGGGCTCTCGGGCGACGCATATGGCTCGGTGAGTGAGGGAGACCAAGAGCGCGTGATCGAGCGCGCTCGGGCGCTCGGCATTTCGCTGTTCGAGACCGCAGACGTCTACGGCCACGGGGAAATGGAGCGCCGCCTTGGTCGCTTGCTCAGCGCCGATGGCAAAGCGGTGGTCGTTACCAAGGTGGGAACGGATCGCGACTCCAGTCCCCCACGGAAATGCTTCAAGCCCGACTACCTGAAGCCGGCGATCGAAAAGAGCCTAGAGCGCCTGAAGTTTCCGCGGGTCGTGGTGCTGCTGCACAATCCGTCGAAGAAGGCGGTCGAGGCAGAGGGCACTTGCGAGCTCCTGCGCAAGCTCACGGAAGACAAATCCATCGCGGGCTGGGGTGTGAGCGCCGGTGACGTCGAAGTGGGACGCGCGGCGCTGGAGCAAGGCGCACAGGTGCTGCAGCTCGCGTTCAACGCCTTCATGCGGCGCGATTTCCAGGAGCTGAAAGGGGAAATCGAAGCGCACGAGGCGGCGCTGCTCGCACGCAGCGTACTCGCTCATGGGCTCCTGTGTGGACACTGGTCTCTCCACAAGGATTTCCCCGATGGCGATCACCGCGAGGAGCGCTGGACGCCCGATGACTTGAGGCGCCGCATCAACCAACTCTCCGCCCTGCGGTCTGTCATCGGCGGCGAGGTGCTCACGATGCGGGCGGCGGCGTTGCGCTACGTCCTCGCCACGGAGGGCGTAACGGCGGCGATTCTTGGCCCGAAGAGCGCGGTCCAGCTCGACCAGCTGGTGCGTGAAGCCGGGCGCGAACAGCCCTACCTGAGCGACGAAAAGTTCAACAAGTTGGAAGCTCGCCTCGCTGACGTCGGAGTGACGACATGAGCCACGAAACCCTGAGCGTCATGCTGACGCTCGCGCGCGGCGCAGCGGAGCTGATTCGCGAGATCTACGACACCGAGTTCAAGGTCGACTACAAAGGCCCCAAGGACCCGGTGACCGAGGCTGACCGCAAGGCGAATCGCCTGATTTGCGACGGGCTGGCAGCGGCCTTCCCCGACGCAGCGATCGTCGCGGAGGAGTCGAAACCGGAGAGCTACGTTGATTTCCGCAAGGCAAAGCAAGTGTTCTTCGTCGACCCGCTGGATGGCACCAAGGAGTTCATCAAGAGAAACGGCGAGTTCGTGGTCATGCTGGGCATGATTGAAGACGACCTCGCACGTGCCTCGGTCATCCTGGCGCCAGCGACGGGCTATGCCTGGATCGGTGAAGTCGGCGCTGGTGCCTGGGAGATCGCCCCGGATGACACCCGCACGCAAATCTTCGTGAGTCCGCAGGCGGCGCTCGACCAAGCGCGGGTCGTCGCAAGTCGCTCCCACCGCACCGAGGAGAGCGAGCGTGCGCTAGCGATCCTCGGAGTGGATCGCATCGAAGCCTTGGGCAGCGCCGGCTTGAAAGGCGCCGAAGTCGCCAGCGGACGCGCGGAGGCGTACGTCTCTCCTGGAACGGCCGGCAAGCGCTGGGACGCATGCGCCGTGGACGCGCTGGTGCGCGCTGCCGGCGGCATGGTGACCGACGCCTACGGCGACAACATCGATTACCGCGGGGAAAATCTAACCAACGACCGTGGCATCGTCGCGACGAACAGCGCGCTACACGCGGCGTTGATCGAACGCCTCGCGATCGCGAAGGCGGCAAGAGACGGCGGCTGATCGCGAAGGCTGGAGCATATGGCTGGGGGGAAGCTTGGTGCGCTAGGCAGATCACAACCGCTCAGTCAGCGAGCGGACGTCGTGATCATCGGCGCCGGCATCATGGGGCTCTCCGTGGCCTACAACATGGCCAAGCTGCTGAACCGTCACAAGGTCGGCAAGCGCATCGTGGTGGTGGATCGGGGCTACTTGTGCGGTGGAGCCAGCGGGCGCAACGGGGGCGGTGTGCGCGCCCAGTGGTCCAGCGAGACCAACGTCCGGCTGATGCTCGAGAGCCTGGAAATCTGCAAGAGCTTCGCCAGCGAGCACCGCATCAACACCTGGTTTCGCCAAGGCGGGTACCTCTTCGTGGCTCGTAGCCCGGAGAAGGTCGAGATGTTGCAGCAGAGCGCGGAGCTACAGAAGCGCTGTGGTCTCGACACGCGGTTGCTCGAACCCCGCGAGGTCAAGCGCGTGGTTCCTGAGCTCGACACGACTCAGATCAGTATCGCGAGCTACAATCCGAATGATGCAGTGGTGTTTCCCTGGCCCTTCGTCTGGGGCTACGCGGAAGGCGCGCTGGAATTCGGAGCGGAGATTCACACCTTCACCGAGGTCCTGGGTATCGAGACCGACGGCCAGAATATCCGCAAGGTTATTACATCCAAGGGCAGTATCGAGACGGAGCTAGTGATCAACGCCGCCGGTGCACACAGCCCGGAGGTCGCTCGCCTGGTCGGTGTGGAGCTGCCCAATCACCCCCATCGCCACGAGATTTGCGCCAGCGAACCGCTGAAGCCCTGGCTGACTCCCCTCGTCGCTGACCTGGAGAACGGGCTCTACTTCTCCCAGTCGACGCGCGGCGAGATCGTGGGTGGTGTTGGCAACGCGCAAGTGCCCGAGGGTCCCGATCAGAGCTCCAGCGCCCGCTTCTTGGCGCTCTACTCACGCGCGCTCACGAGCCTGTGCCCAGCCGTCGCGCGGGTGAAGGTGCTGCGACAGTGGGCCGGGCTCTACGACCTGACACCGGACGCGAACCCAATCGTCGGCGGGGTGGACCAGCTGCCCGGCTTCTTTCAGCTCTCCGGTTTCATGGGACACGGCTTCATGATGGCGCCGGTGATGGGCAAGCTCACCGCGGAGCACTTGGTGACGGGCGCTGCACAACCGCTGTTCGAGCGCTGGAACCTGCGTCGCTTTGCAGCAGGGCAGCTGCTCAGCGAGGGGATGATCATCGGTTGAGGCAGCAGCGCGTGATGTGGGGCAGGTCCCCACGTCAGTGACCTGGCCTAGCGCTGCTCCCCTCCCCCCCAAACCTGGCTTCGGAACGCGGTGCGTCGATGGTGGCGAAAGCCAGTGAAAATGCGCGATTCGCGGAAGCTGCGGGCCGCGCGCTGTAAAGTGCAGCCTGGAGGGATCGTTACAGCTTGGCCATAGCAGCTTTGTCAGCTGGCGCCAGACCGCGTTTGACAGCCCTCATGCTGCCAGCTTACCGTGCGCCAACACGTCGGGAATGCTCGGGAATCCTGCTGGGTTCCGGGCGCTACGGTGACACGGAAACAACATCGACCGTGATGCCGAGCGCCGGTTCCCCGAGGACCCACGTCCAAGCTAACTGACACGCCGTTTCTGGGAGGAATTGAATGCTCCGGTCTACGCGCACCATTGCGACACTGATCCGCTCGTTGAACTTCGGAACTGCAATGGTGATTGGAACCACTGCAGTTGCCACGACGGTCGTCGGCTGCAAAGACGAAAGCCAGCCCGAATACTGGGTGGAAAAACTGAACGACAAAGCTTGGAAGCCTCGCTCCATCAAGCGCCTCGAGCAGTTCTTCGAAGACGCGCTGACCAAGGCAGACAAGGACCTCACCAAGCCCGAGGTCCAGAAGCTGCTCGATCAAATCGCCGAGCCGCTCACCAAGACCTACGTCGATGACTTCGACGCGCTGGACACGAAGACCCGCGTCAGCTTGATCAAGTTGATCGCTTCGTTCCGCGACGAGCGCACCGTCCCCGCTCTCAAGAAGGCCTTCGAGGAGTACGCGAAGAAGCCGAAGGAGAAGGACTACGAGGACATGAAGTGGGCCGCGCGTGCCACGGAAGATCTGCGCAAGGCCGGCAAAGGCGCTGAGCTCGCAGACCCGATGCTGCAAGCCTTCTTGAAGCTCAAGTACACGAGCCAGGTCGGCGGCGTCACTTACAAGGACTTGACCGCTGCCATGCTGGTCAAGCCCGAGAAGAGCTGGGCTGGCCCGCTGCGCACGGTTCTCAGCAACGAGATCCCGAAGCCCAAGCAGGGTGACCTCGACGTTCAGAAGACGATCAACAACGAGACCTTCTGGCAGGTCACCGCAGCGCGCATCCTGGGCGAGCTGGACGACCAAGAGTCCATCGAGCCGCTGTTCGTCTGTGTGCTCGACCCGACGAAGGGCAACGTCGCGACCACCGCCATCATGGCGTTGGTGAAGCTCGGCAAGCCGGCGATGGATCGCGCGATCAAGCTGCTGAAGGGTGAGGACGAGAAGCTCAAGGAGACGTCGCTCGCCAAGATGCAGAAGTTCACCGGCGCGAAGGAGCCCCCGAAGGACGAACCCTACGTGCAGATGGCGGCGATCATTCTCGGCACGATGGGTCGCGTGGAGTCACTGCCCGCGATGATCGAGGTCATGAAGGCGCAGAAGGGCGGCAACCAAGCGCTGATCGCTCAAGAGATGGCGAAGATCCCCGCGACCGACGACAGCAAGGCGGCCTTCAAGGAAGTCTTCGAGGCGCAGGGGCTCGACTCACGCATGCCCCCGGGCGGCGCCAACTCCCTGCTCTCACTCACCGAGGCCGCGTCACTGTTCTACGACGCGGGCATGGTGCCGTGGCTGCTCGAGCGCGCTGAGAAGCAGAAGGGCAGCGGCGAGGATCTCAAGACCTTCCAGGCGAACATCAGCGTGACGGCGATGAAGCTGATGAAGGCGGACCAAGCCGAAGCCGTGAAGGCGGCCGTGGAGAAGTACGGCACCAAGATCGAGAAGGACTCGTTCAAGCAAGCCGAAGAGCTCACCAAGGCCTGCGGCGATCGCGTCGACTGCTACCTGGAGAAGGTCGAGAAGAGCGAGAACCAGGACAAGAAGAACCAGTTCATCGGCATCAAGGCGGCCTACATGATCGGCATCCTGGGTGACGAAAAGACCCGCGACAGCCTGGTGGACCGCCTCGACTCGATCGAGAACGCGGCCGTGCGCTTCGTGGTCGCGAACACCATCGACCGCCTGACTCCGAAGGGCTCCAAGGAGATCGCGGACAAGATCCAGAAGATCATCGACAAGAACGCGGAGAGCCCGGACAAGGCCAAGGCTCAAGCGGACGCGCCCCTGCAGAGCGTCGTCTACCGCATCAAGGCCCGCGGCGGCTGATAACCCCTCCGCGATTGCCCAGCGGGCGGTGTTCCTCGGAGCGCCGCCCGTTGTCGTTTGTCACTGCGCTCCTTGCACCCAGGCTGCCGCCGAGTGCTAGTGTGGACCGCGGTTCACGGTCCCCCAAGGCGTCGTTTCAGGCGCTGGTTTTGGGGGTGAGGGGAACGCTGCGAGACCCTGTATGGCGACATTGCGAATCCACGTACTCAACGGGAACGAAGCCGGAAAGCAGCTGGAACCGGCGGGCGACGTGATCCGAATCGGGCGCGCTCCGAGCAACGACTTGTGCCTCGCGGAGACACACGTGTCCGGAGAGCACGCGCGCATCAGTCTGGCCCGGGACCAGGTGTTCATCGAGGACCTGCACAGCACGAACGGCACCGAGGTGCTGCGCGGCAGCGAGCGCATCCCTGTTGACGAGCGCTTGGGCTCGAAGTGCGAACTCCAGAACGGCGACCAGTTGGCGCTGGGAGCCGGTGGAGGTGGTGAAGCGGTGCTGATCCAGATCGGCATCGGCGAAGAGGCGGATGTGCCCCATGTGATGGCGCAGCGGAGCCTAGCTGAGCTGGGCAGCTCCACCTCGAATAACGCCGCCGCTCTGAAGACCCTGCGGAGCACCCACGACGCGATTGGCAAAGCCGATGGTCTCGACAGCGTGCTCACCGCGGTTGCCGACTCAGCGCTCGAGCTCGTAGAGCGGGCGACCCACGTCACCATGGTGCTCAAAGACAGCGAAGAGGAAGACGCTGGCGAAGGCTCCTTCGTGCCCGTACTAACACGTATCCGCGCGGAGAATGGGGGTCAGACGCCCACTGAAGGGCGCGTGCCGATCACGCGCAGCGTGTATCGCAAGGTGGTCCGGGACCGCTGCGCCATCCTCGCGGCCGACGCGCCCAGTGAGACGTTCAGCTCGGAGTCGCTGCTTGGCGCAGGCATCCGCAGCACCATCGGTGTGCCGCTGTGGCTGGGTGAGGAAATCATCGGCGTGCTCCAGGTCGACAACCGTGACCGACCGGCGATGTTCGACGAGTCTGACGTCGACGCGCTGGGTGTCTTGGCCGCAAACGCGTCGCTCGCCGTCGCGAACGCGCGCCTGATCCGCCGTCTGCGCGACGCGGAAGAGCAGCTCAAGAAGGAAAACACCTACCTGCGTCGCCGCGAGGAAAAGCTGCGCGGCCAGGAGGTGCAAATCGTCGGACAAAGCAAGGCGATGAAGGCGCTGTTCGACCAACTGGACAAGGTGGTCGATACCCGCGTCACCGTGCTGATCGAAGGCAAGACCGGCACTGGCAAGGAGCTCATCGCTTCATCACTGCATGCCCGCTCCCGGCGCCGAGACAAGCTCTTCGTCGCCCAGAACTGTGCAGCTCTCCCAGAGAGCTTGCTGGAGAGCGAGCTGTTCGGCCACAAGCGAGGCGCATTTACCGGCGCCACGGAAGAGAAGAAGGGCCTCTTCGAGATCGCCGACGGGGGCACGCTGTTTCTTGATGAAGTCACCGAGATGGCGCTGCCCCTACAGGCAAAGCTATTGCGCGTGCTCCAGGAGGGCGAAATCCGCCCCATCGGCGCGAACCACACGCGCATCGTCGACGTGCGCATCGTTGCCGCGACGAACCGGAACCTCGAGCAAGAAGTGCAAGAGGGACGCTTCCGCGAGGATTTGTACTACCGGCTCAAGGTGTTCCCCATCCGGGTGCCCCCCCTCTCGGAGCGCCGCGAGGATATCCCGCTGCTCGCGAACTTCTTCCTAGAGCGCTACTCCCGTGAGTTCGGGCGCCGGCTGAACAGCCTCTCCCAGACTGCAACGGAACTTTTGATGGCCTACGACTGGCCGGGCAACGTGCGCGAGCTGGAGAATGAAATCCAGCGCTGCGTTATTCAGGCGGGTGACGAAGAGCTCGGTGGCCCTGAGTTGCTCAGCCCTCGCGTGCGCAAAGTCGAGGGCGTTGTCGATCGCGCCGGCGTCACCAAGGGCACCCTGAAGGAGATGCTCGAGCAGGTGGAGAAGTACTTCCTCGTGGAGTGCCTACGCGAGCACGACAACAACAAGACATCCGCCGCGAAGACCCTCGGGATCACCCGCGAAGGCCTTCACAAGAAGCTCAAGCAATTGAACATCGCTTGAGCCAACACGCTGCCTAGCCCAAACCCGCTTCTCTCCTCGTCGACCGACAGTTCGTCCTAACGAGGAAGGGGAACCGCCAAGAGCGCCAAGAGCGCCAGGAAATGGGGGCTGACCGCGCCGAACGGGAGCTAGTCGCGCCCCGCGGCGCGCTTCTGCGCTTCCGACCATCATTTGGGGGCGGACTCCATCCTCCGCATTCCCTAAAATCTTGGCGTCCTTGGCGCTCTTGGCGGTTCAAATCCCCCCTAGGAACCTACTCCCCTAGGAACGGGCAACTGACGTCAACTCGATCCCCGGGGAAACCGCTGATGCAGGTGTCGCCTTTGTCGCGACCGCAGGCGCAGTCGCAGGCGTCCTCCCGCTCCTCGAAGCACCAGCCTTCGTAGAGCCAGGGACACGCGGCACCTGTGTCATCAAGTTCGTAGAATGACGCGCTTCCGCAGAGCGGCGCCCGGTTGCCCTGGCCGGAGGTCGAGCCACCTCGTCCGTCGGAGTCGGGAGTGGTTCCCGATGCTTCCCCACCACACGCTCCGAGCGGGAGCAGGAGCGCTGTAGCCAGCACGACAAGCGCGCGGGAAATCTTGAAGAACGACCTAGGGCGCAGGAGCGAGACGGGCATGAAGAGTGTGTCGTCCGTAAGCAGCCGTCCGATCGCTCTCTGCCAGGATTGGCGCAAACGCGAGCGGGTACCGCCGAGCTTCGTGCCGGACGAAACTGCAAAACCTGGAGAAATGCCCGGGATCTTCAGGCCTTTCAAAGTGGGGCGCGGAGGCACTTTCGGGCGGGGCGACCCGGTGGCATGAACGAAACATGAGTCGCCTCGCCTACTCCACCGCCATAGCCGCCCTGGTCCTCTGCGCCTGCAACGAGGAGAAGCCGACGGAAACACCCGCGAAGGCGGACACCAGCGCCGCAGCTGACACCAGTCCGGGAGCTGACAACAGCGGCGCGCCGGCAGCGACCGCGCCGAGCGCCGAAACCGTAGACGGCACGCTCTTGGAGGTAGGCGCTGCCGCCCCAGCCATCGACGCGACGGCCCATGACGGCGAGAAAGTTTCCTTGGAGAAATTGAAGGGAAAGCCTGTGATCGTCTACTTCTACCCCAAGGACGATACGCCGGGCTGCACCATCGAGGCTCAACAGATTCGTGACAGCTACGAAGACCTGAGCAAGACGGGCGCGGTAGTATTGGGCGTTTCGAGCGACAGCAACACGTCGCACTCCGAGTTCGCGAAGAAGTATTCGCTGCCGTTCAAGCTGCTCCCCGACTCGGATCACGCGATCGCCAAGGCCTTTGGCGTCTCACTGCGCGGCGGTAAGGCGGCGCGGGTCACCTTCTTGATCGACAAACAAGGCAAAATCGCCAAGGTCTTCCCCAAGGTGAACCCGGACGGGCACGCGAAAGAGCTACTCGAAGCGCTCAAGGCGCTCCCCGAGGCGGCAGCGACACCGTGAGATCCGTGCCCCGGCGCCTTGCGCGAAGCTGGCTCCGACAGTAGAGGACCGCCCGTGACTAGCGCAGAGGCAAGCGAAGAAGCTCTCGCGACGGAGGCGGCGGAGCCACCCCGAGGCACAGTGAGTGGCAAAGTAGAGCTCACGCGAGACGACGTGCTCGAAGCCCTCAATGCGCAACCCGGCTCCCGCTTCAAGACCGCTGTAGGGCTAGCTGTATCCGCCGCTGCGATCATGGTGGTCGCGCAGTCCGCGCCCCAAAGCTCGGACCGCCCGTGGCCGGTGATTCTGCTCCTGCTCGCGGCGCCGCTCCTGGCGCTCCTCGGCAAGCGAATGGTCGCGACGCGGATGTTCAAAGGGATGCCGGAATCCCAACGCAAGATGGACATTCAGGTCGACGACCTCGGCATCGAAGTGCGGAGCGCTGGCGCGCTGACCCGTTTGCGGTGGCAGCAGATCGTCACGACGAAGGAGACACCTCGGGTCTTTCTCGTCTACACCAGCACGACCGCATTCTTGATTTTGCCCAAGCGCGCCTTCGGCACCGCGGGTGCACCGAAGGTCGGGGGCATGCTGGTGAAGAAGTCGAGCAACCACGGCAGCGCCGCAAAGATGTGGCAGCCTCAGCTCTTGCTCTGGGCGCTACTCGGCATCGCGGTGGCGGTCATCATCATGTACATCAAGTAGTCATTGCCGCACGGCAAGATCCGATGCACTAGTGCGCCCAGAAACGGAACCAGTCGACCCGCATCAGGCTGTCCTGAGCCGGGTAGTCGGCGGCACCGCCGGTAGCCCAGTGGCTGCTTGCATGCCATAGGTTGAAGAGCATCGGCGCCGGTGCCTGAGGCACGAACTCGGCGCCTTGAAGCCTCCAGAGCTCCACGTCTTGATCCGCGAAACGCACGAAGAACGTCAGAGTCGTGGGCTGCCAGTCGAAGCCCATTTCGTAGAACCTGCCGGCTTCAGGGAACGCGGGCTGCTTCGCGCCAGGCAGCGTGCCCAGCGCTGGCCCGATGCCATAGGCATCGCGGGCGACGCTCTCGTGGTACTCACCGGTCGCGGTGTTCACGACGCGAGACGTGCGAAGGAAGTTACTGTCACTCTCGTAGTCCGTCCAGGCAGAGAGCCAGATCCAGTTGGGCTGACCGCAGAGGATTTCGATGTCGATCTCGCGGTTGTCCGTGATGCCGTTTTGGTTCAGGTCTCCACCATAGGCATAGGTAAAGATGCCGTTGACGGCTTCCTCGCCGGCGGCGCAACGCCCAAGCTCGACGCGGGTGCGATAGACACCGTATCCGAGCGGATTCGGCGATGCCACCTCGCTCGCAAAGGACGGTCCGACGCGATCCCCCGTATCGAACTCCGGGTGCCCAGGCACCAACAGCTCCAGTAGCTTGCCATCTTCCGCAGCGCTGGCATCCACGCCGCTCTGAGCGCGCCCGTCGCTTTGCGCTCGCGCCGTCCACGGATCCGCGGTGTCGAACTGCTCCTCGAAATCAGGGGGTGAGGTAGCGCCTGCACTGCCGCCGCTTCCGCCTGCTCCGCCCGCTTGGGCGCTGCCACCCGTCGCGCTAGTACCGCCAGTCGTTGTGCCTCCAGTTCCGCCTGCGCCAATGCCACCGACTGCCCCCGCGCCGCCAGCGCCGATGCCACCTTCAGCGCCGCTACCACCTTCAGCGCCGCTGCCACCTTGAGCTCCGGTGCCTCCAACGCCGCTTTTCCCTGCGGTACCACCCGAAGCGCCAGTCCCGCCGGAGGTGGAGCCCCCGGAGTCACAAGCTGCAAGAGCCAGAGAGCACAGGCAGACGGCGGCTCGGAGGTAGATGCGCATCTCGATAGGATGACCTCTCCCCCGAAAAATACAGCTCCAATTGGCGTCTATTCGCCGGCTCTTCTTGCTCAGTTGGCCCTCCACGCGGTCACGCCAACTCGATACCCGACGCTTCCTGACACAGCTCGAGCAAGCGGTCTTGAAGGGCGGGGTCTTCGGCTGCCGGGAGCAAGTCACCCGGAGCAAGGTGGTAGTAGTAGCCGCCGCTCAGCTTCGCGTCCTCGCCAACGGCGAGCCACGCTTGAGTTCGATGCCCTTGGTCGAGATCATCCGGGGCGCTCGGGCCGCCCATCTTCGTGCGCACCCAACCTGGAGACACCGCGTTCGAGTGCACGTCCGGCCAGCGCCGCGCGAAGCCAAGGGCCAGCAAGGTGTCGTGCAGTTTCGAGTCGGCGTAGGCCTGGCTACCGTTCCAGCGACGCTTCTTCCATTGGAGATCGCTCAGGCTGACGTCGCCGCCGAAGTGCATCCCGGAACTCAAGTAGATCAGGCGCTGCGGTCGCTCGATCAATGCGGTGAGCACGTAAGGAGCGAGTACATTGACGGCCCACAGCTCCGAAAAGCCGTCGACCGTTTCCACACGGCGAGGCTCGCGGTAACCGACCGCGACGTTATGAATGACCGCGTCGAATGGCCCGAGGCGGTTCACCTGGGCAGCCACGTCGCGCATGGCCGCGAGGGTCGATACGTTGCCAACGACCACGGCTTCGGCGCCTGGTAGCTCCTGACGCACATCGCCAGCCCGAGCGCGACTGCGCGCGTGAAGCACCACCGCGTGACCCTCGCTTATGAGCAGCTCTCCCGCCATGAAGCCGAGTCCGTCAGCCGATCCGGTGATGAAGACCTTCGCCATCTCGCTCACTCCCCGGGCTAATGCTCACTGAATGCCGTACTGCTTGAGGCGCCTGTAGAAGGTGCGACGAGGCATCCCAAGGAGCTCCGCTGCCTTGACTCGATTCCAGTTGCTCGCCTTGAGCGCCTGGAGGATGCGCTCGCGCTCGTCCAGCTTGTGCTGACTCAGACTGCTGCGCACGCTGGAGCCGGACGATGGCGGCACGGTGGTCGTGCGCCGCTGGCCGGTGTGATTGCTCGTGGTGGAGGAGGAGGCGCTTCCGGTGAGACTGCTGAAGAGGGCGCTCCCGGCGCGACCATCCGGGATGTCGAAGTCGTCCTGTTCGAGCTCGGGTTTTTCGCTGAGCACCCAGGCATTGAGCAGCACGTGCTCCAGCTGGCGCACGTTTCCTGGCCAGTGGTAGCCGCGCAGGCGCTTCAAGCCGTCACGGGTGACTGCCTTCTTGTCCCGCTTGTAGCGCGCCGCGAAGATCCCGAGGAAGTGGTCCACGAGCTGGGGGATGTCTTCGGTGCGCTCTCGAAGCGGCGGGATGCGCAGCTCGACGACGTGGATCCGGTAGTACAAATCCTCACGGAAAGTGCCTTCCTCTACCATCGCCGCCAGGTCACGGTTCGTGGCGCAAATCACCCGTACATCGACCGGCTCTTCGTTGGCGCCGCCAACCGGACGCACCTTGTGCTCTTGAAGCACGCGCAAGAGGCCCGCTTGCATGCGCTGGGGCATCTCCCCGATTTCGTCCAGCAGGATGCTGCCGCCCTCACCTTCACGGAACAGACCCTTGCGGTCGCGATCGGCACCGGTAAACGCGCCGCGCACATGACCGAAGAGTTCGCTCTCGAGCAGGTGCTCGGGGATGGCGCCACAGTTCACGCCCAAGAACGCCTTCTTGGCGCGCCCTCCTGCGCGATGGATGGCGTTGGCAACGACCTCTTTTCCGGTACCGCTTTCACCCGTGATCAAGACCGCGACGTCGGTGTCCTTCACCCGATCGATCAGCGAGTACACACGGCGCATGGGCTTGGAAGTGCCGACCAGGCCCATGTAGCCGAAGTGGCTGTACAACGTCTCGCGGGCGTCTCTGAGCCTACGGCGGGCGATCTTCAAGCGCTGGGTGCGCTGATCGAGCAGCTCCTGCAGGCGTCCCTGCGCCTCCCGCAAGCGCTCATTGGTGCGCTCGAGTTCTTCGGCGCGGCGACGGTTCTCTGTGAGCAAACGTGCGGATTCGATGGCGACTGCTGCTTGGTCACCAAACGCCTGCAGCGTCGGTAGCTCGCGCTCGAAATGATCTGCAGGGCGGCTACGGGTCTCGACGTACAGGGCGCCGATCGGCTCCCCTTCAGGCGCAACGATGGGCACACACGCGACGGACTGCAGATCGAGCTGGTGCACCGACGCATAGCCGCTCATGCGCGCGTCGGTCTGTGGACTCTTGCTCACGAGGGGCGCACCGCTGTCGATCACCTGCTGAGCGATTGAGCGGGAGAACTCGGCGTGGGTTTCGTCCCCCGAACGGGTGCGCGAAGCGTGCACACTGAGGCTGCCGTCTTGCTCCAGCAGGATCAAGTAGCCACGCTCCGCCTGTGCGAGCTCAATCGCGTGACCAATCACCAGACGCATCAGGCGCTCGAGATCGCGCTCTCGGGCCAGCACGGCGTTGACCTCGAGGATGTGAGCCAGACGCCGCTCGAGAGGCGTCAGGCTCATGCTGCTAATCAGCGATCGGTCGCTGCGAGGAAAGATGGGCGACGGTGAAAAGCCGGCGAGATCCGTCGGGGCAGAGGTCATTGATTCACGCTGCACGCGAGCGCGCAGGGCGCGGCGACGCGCATCGTTCCAGTAAACCTCGCGTAGATCCCTGGGGAGATGCGCGCCGATCTCTTCCAGCACCGCCAGCGCCTCTTCGCGATGCCGGCGAGCCATGGTTGGCTGACCGCCGGCCTCCGCGATTTCGCCGAGCACCTCTTGGGCGCGCCACACCCACTCCTTTTGGCCGGCGGAGCGCGCCGCCTCGAGGGCTTCTTCGACGAAGGTGCGGGCCTGTTGCTCACGCCCGGCGACCCAGGCAGCGCGCCCTCGCGCCAGCATGTAGAGCGGCTTATGAGCTGGCGCCGTCGCCAAAGCCTCCCGAGCTTGATCTAGCTGACGCTCGAGCTCCGCGGTATCCGGTGATTCCGCACGGCTAGCAATGAGCACCCCCTCGAGACGTGCCTCGGCGGAGTCGATACCACGGCCTACCGCTTCATAGGCCGCAGCACAGCTCTCGTACAGCCGCACCGCTCGGTCGACTTCACCGACGCGACTGGCGAGCTCCGCCTGAAGCCCCGAGAGCTGTGCGTTGAGCACCGGGGGTAAGCCGCTGCGCTGCTCCTCCAGGAGCTCAATGCTCTCCCGCGCGCGCGCGAGGCGGCCCAAGTAGAGATCCGTGTTGGCAAGGTTCAGGAGCGCGTTGCGCGTCGTTGAGCGGCGCCCCGAGCGGCGCCCCATGTCGACGGCTGCCTCGAAGTGCTCGATGGCGCCAGCCACATCACCGCTCACCTTGAGCAAACCAGCGAGGTTGAGCTGCGCGGTGCTGAGCAAACCAGCGTCACCAGCGCGCTCGCCAGCGATGATGCACTGTTCGTAAGCCTCACGCGCCTCTTCGATGCGATCGTCGCGCTGCAACACCAGGCCGCGACTCACCAGCGCGACCGCCTCGACACGCGGCGCATCGTGTTCGCGAGCGCGCCGCACCGCGCCTTCCAGATCGACCAGCGCTTGCTCCGTGTTACCCAAGTAGGCCGCACCGAGTCCGTGGAACGCGCTGGCTTCGGCGCCCAGGGGACCGTCCTCATCAACCAATTGGGCGAGGACCTCGAGGGCGCGGGAGTAGTCACCCGTCGCCACGTAGGCACGGCCCACGTAGAGCATCCACGATTTCGCTTCGTAGGTTCCGCGCCGCTCCTTCGCCAGCCCTGCCACTTTTTCCAAGCGGGAAAGTGCTGACGTCGAGTCACCCAGCCCGAGTTCGAGACGCGCCCGTAGTGTCTCGAGCGCCAGGCGCTCGCTTCGCGACTCAGGGGTGTTCGGCACCGTGGTGCTCTCCCCCTCGGCCTTCGTGCGATCGACTTCGTCCATCGCTTGGGCCGCGTCGTTGAAGCGCCCTCGCTCCAGGAAGTACACCGCGCGTTCGTAAGGGCTCTGAGGCAGCTCCGAACCCGGCGCCGAAGACTCCCCCGCCAACGCGCGGTCGATGTCCGCCTCCGACGCAACGGGTTGCGCGGCGAGCGTCTCCACCAAGCCGCGGAGCGCACCAGGGCGCCCATTCGAAGCGCTTACGACGTGAGCCAGTAGGCGGCCGGTAAGCGATGGCATCGCGCGACGCACGAGCTCTTCAGCGTGGTGTTGTTCGAGACGGGGCACCTCGAAGCGCTTGGCGCCCGCCTGCAGCTCGGAGTCGCCCACGATGACGAGGCGGGCGCCGTCGCTGTTCAGCTGCTTGACTAGCTCGATGCCGCGCTCCGGCAGCAGGTGGGCGTCGTCGATCAGGATGGTGACGCCACCTTTGCCCTCGAACTCCGCTAGCTCCGCTTCGAGCGCAGACACGTCGTCCACCACGTGGTCATCGATCCACACCAGCGGGCGCCCTTCAACGCCGATGGACCAAGCTAGGCGTCGGAGCAGTACGCTCCGCCCAGAGCCAAGAGGCCCGTCCAGCCACAGCTTTTTTCCGCGCGATAACTTTGCGACGCGCTGCTGCAGCTGACTCGAGATGGCATCGATACCCAGTACCGGCCAGACCTCGTGGGCGTCGTGGCGAGAGCTTGCTGCCTTCAAGCCACCCGCGCGGCGAATTGCGGTGGCCAGCTCGTCCGCAGATGGATGTCGCTCGCGGGGATCGACCGCCGTGGCCCGCGCCGAGACATCCATCAGCTCTCGACGAATCCGCGGGTTCATCGTCTTCGAGCCAGCAGCGATGATGTCGGCGATCGTCACCCCGAGCGCGTACACTTCAGCGCGCACCGTGAGCGGCTTGCCCTCCAGGAGTTCGGGCGCGGCGTAGCGCGGCGTCAGCCCTTCGGGCCGAGTGCCCGTTTCCCGCCATGGCGCTGCGAGGCCTAGGTCCACGAGCGTCGCGCGGCCGTTGGCCTCGACGATGATGTTGTGCGGCTTGATGTCGCCGTGGAGCATCCCCGCGCGGTGGAGCAGCGTGACCTGGTCCGCGGCACGAACCAGCGCGCGCGTGGCGGCGTCGCTATCTCCAGACTCGATCAAGGCTTGGAGGCTCTGTCCCTCCACCAGCTCGCGTAGCATGAACGGCCGCCCGCTCTTTGGTAGCCGACCGAAGCGGACGACCCGAGGCACACCGAGCCCTTCGAGACCGCTGAGCGCCACCGCTTCGCGGACGAGTGCGGTCATCTCACGCTCGCTCGCCGTGGGCGAGAGCATCTTGAGCGCGAGCTTCTCCTGGGTGTGGCGATCCCGAACGGCCCACACTTCGCCCCCACCGCCTTCACCCAGGCGTTGGAGGCTCTCGTAGCGTGCGGGCAGCTCGAGCTCGCTCACATCCGGTTCTTTCTCAGCAGACAGCGACTTAGAGGCCGTAATCCGCCCCTAGCCCGACGAAGAAGCCGCTCGTTCCGAAGCCTAGGTCCAGGCGAGCCACGAAGCTCTTGGCAGGCTTGAACCGCAACCCCGTTTGCAGGGCGAGCCAAGGGAAGACGATGGGCTTCGAGCCACCGTCCGCCCAAGACGGCTCGTTGTAGTCGCCGTAGTGGTCGTTGTCGGTACCACAGAAATTGGGGTCTGGCGTGCCGGGGCCACTGCAACGCTCATAGTCTTCTGGATTCCCCGCGGAACCGGCCCGAGGGTAGGCCTGAACGCGGTTCAAGTCACCAAACATGAAGCCCAAGCCGACACCCGCGCCGTAGTTCAAGCTGAACGCCGGGCTAAACTCCTGAGACCACAGGAAGTCCGAAGTGATGTAGATCGCCTTCATCTTGCTGTTGACGATTTCCCAGGCCTTCTCGCCGTCGCTCGTCGACTTGAAAGGCGTATCGTCCATCGCGTAGTTGGCGAACCAGAGGCCGAAGTTGTACTCGAAGCCGTCCTTGCGGATCGCGAACTCTGGACCGCCGGAGTGCACCACCACGGTTCGCCCACCGTCGCCGAACAGGTTCACCATGAACTTCGGGACGATGATGGTGCGATAGCGCAGGCCAACGAAGTAGTACGTCTTCCCAGGTAGCTCGACGGCTGAGTCGCCCGCGCGGGCGTCCGCCACTTCGGAGTCACTTCCCTGGGGAACCGGCGGCGGTGGAACAGTGCTGTCGCCGGTCGTCTCCTCAGGCGGTGGCGGAGGTTCCTCGACGCTCGGCGGCGGGGTGGGATCCACGCCGGGTGCTGCCGTGGGCTCCTCAGCCGGCGGATCCGCTGGGTCCGCAGGCTGCGCCGACGCCACTGTCGAAGACAGTGCCGCGCTCGATAGCGCCAACCCTGGCAGCAAGAACCAACTCCAAACCCGACGCGCGCGAACCGTGTGTGCCATGTGTTCCTCCCTCAATCCCAGCGCCACCCCGAGCGTGACGCGCTTGTGCCAAACCCTGTGGAAGCCGCGAGCATTGTGCCATGGCACATCCGTGGAACGCAAAACCGATTTAGCAATGTTTCCCTGATGTTATACCCCGGTCGCAGGGCACAGCGCAGGCGCGCTGAAGGCTACGGCGCCTGAGCCAACTCGGGCTTTGTCTCACACAGGCCTGGCACAGTCTCGTCGATCACCCAGTGCCGCCAAGTACCCAGCTGCGAGGCTTTTCCCTTCGCTAAGCAGTGTGCAGCACTAAACTGATGCACCGTGATCCTCCATGGCCAAGTGGTCGAGCAGGCCGTCGACCTGGGGCTCCCAGCGCGCCACTTCGTCAAGCAGTTGGTGATGACCCAGAGCAAGGCACCGCTGGCCATGGTGCGCAAACGCGCTTCGACCCGTCCGCCGCCGGTTGGTGACGAGCAACTCGAGGTCGATGCCCTGGCGATGCCGAGTCGGGCGGCCGTGCTGCTGGTCCATGGCTACAGTCAGAACCGCTACGCCTGGCACCTGCCGTCGCGCAGTCTGGTGAATTACCTCGCCTCCGCCGGCTACGACGTGTTCAACATCGACCTGCGCGGCCACGGCCGCAGTGACCACCTGGGCGCGGGGCTACCGGAACGCGTGGACCAGTTCGTTCAGGAAGACCTACCGGCGGCCCTCGACTCGATTCACCGGCTCACCAGCTTCGACCGGGTTTTCCTGATTGGTCACTCCCTCGGCGGACTGTGCGCGTACGGCGTTGCCGCCGAGCGCCCACAACAGGTCGCGGGAGTCGTCAGCATTGGCTCTCCCTACCGATTCACCGCGGGGACCAAGCTCCTCGCGGGCCTGAGCGAAGCCTTTTTGCTGCTGGATCGCACGTTGGGCATGCCCAATATTCCGGTCCCAGCGCGGCTATACGGGCGCTTCGTCCGGGTGAGCCAACGCGTCGTGAACAGCCGCCTCTACCCCGTCCCTCTACGGGGTTTCCGCAGGGGATCGATGGAGCCGGAAGTGCTGCGTCAGCACATGGCACTCGCCATGGATCAGGGCAGCATCGAGACCATGCGCACGCTCTTCACCTGGGCCGCCGAGTCTCGAGCCAGTCGGAGCACGACGCTCTTTGGCCTCGAGCGCGCCTTCGAGGAGCTGGATCTCCCACTGCTGGTGATCGCCGGAAGTCATGATGATCTCGCGCCCCCGGCGTCTGTGCGCCCAGGGTACGAGCGGTCGACATCGACAGACAAAACCTACCGCGAACTCCCGTTCGGCCACATCGACCTGCTCGTCGGCAGGGACGCGCCTAGGTTGACGTGGCCGCTGCTCGAGCGCTGGCTGGACCGCCGGAGCGCTCGAGCAAACCGTGAGGAAACGACCGCCGCCTGAGCGCTACTTTTCTTCGAGCTTCTTCTTCAGGCGCTCGACCTCACCCTCAAGCTTCTTCACCTGACGCTTGAGGTCCTTGAGCTCCTTCGAGGTCGCCAAATTCATCATACTGGCGAAGCGCTCGGTCTGCTCCTCGGTAAAGGTGTTCACCTTCCCTGGGACTTGGACGACCGTCATCATCGCCTTCATGAATTGCTCGTTCTGCATGAGCTTGAGCACCCGGGGGTCGCCCATGAGTTCCATGCTCTTTTTGCGAACGGTATCTTTGATGCCCATCTTTCGTCCTTGATGCGTGTGTCTGACTGCGCTCGGAAAAGTGCGCTGGCTACGCTGGAGCGAAAGCGAGCGCGGGGAGCGTTTAGCCAACGTACCCAGACAAATCCAGCACGGTCACCCGCGGTGCTCCTCCCCCCCACATGCGCCCCTGCGCCAAACGATGGATGTTGTTGAGCTAATATTTCTTGCGCAAGTTGCCACGCCTGAAGGCGGCGTGGGCAAAGCCCGGCGCGGAGTCACGAAAAGGGCACTGGCCCAACGCAAGGCGTGTCCCATACTGCGTTCGTTGTTAGGATGATGGGCCGATGGGGAAGTCTGCGAGGAACCAGCTACAGCGTCGCACTCGAGGTTCGAGCCGCGTTCGCCTGTCGCATGGCTTGCTCCTCATCGCGCTGCTTGGACTCATGGCGGGGTGTAGCGGCTACGTGAAGCGTGGCAGCGCGCTCTACGCGGACGGCCGCTACATCGAAGCCGCGGAGGTTTTCGAGCGGACGGAGCACCGGCTCAACGAATCCAACGCCAAGCAGCAGGCGGAATACGGATTGTATCGGGGGCTGACACTGCTCGTGCTGGGCGACACCGGAGGCGCGAGGCGGTGGCTGTCGTATGCCTACCAGGTCGAGCGGGCGAATCCAGGAACCCTGCGGGGCAATCGTCGCGCCCTGCTGGATCGCGGCTGGGTCGAGCTACAGTCCCGCGGAGAGCTCCCGCCGGGTCCCGCTGCGCCAGCAATGGCCGCTCAGCCGATGCCGGTGATGACGCCGGAACCCGCACCGCGTCCAGGCCCGAGCCCAGCTCCGCCGGCGCGCCGCAGCCTGATGCCCCAGTAGGCTGTTTCGCAGGACTCGAATCCGCCGTTCAGGGCTCGCGTCTGAGTGATTGGTGCGCGAATGCGAACGGTTGAAGCGCCGTAGCGAGCTACGCTGGCATCGCATGTCGCTCAACGCTGATCTCAGGCGCCGCCAACTTGCGCTGGTGGTGTGCGCTGGAAGCGCCGCGCTACTTCAGGCCTCCAACCTCAGCGCCCAAGCGGCACCCGGACAAACCTACCCACCCCAACCGTATCCGGGCGCCTACCCCCAACCGTATCCAGGCGCCTATCCTCAGCAGAGCCAACCCGGCTATCCAGGACAGCTGACTCCACCAGCGGGCGCCGCCGCCCGGAGCTCATTTCCGCAAGGCAATGAAAATCCGGGCAGCTGCTCCGACGGCAAGCAGAACGGTCTCGAGTCCGATGTGGACTGCGGCGGAGACTGCGCTCCTTGCGAGATCGGCGACCAGTGCAAGGCATGGCGAGACTGCTGGAGCGGCCGCTGCGCCGCTGGCGAGTGTGAAGAGCGCGTGTTCGAACCCGGCATGGCATTGCCCCCGGGCTATGACGTCGAGACATCCACACATGACGGCGCCGCGACGGCACGCTACTTCGGCGCAGGCTTCTTCGCCGCGAGCTATGCGGCGGCCTATGTGGGCGCCGTAGCGAACCCGACGGAGTTGGCGTGGCTATTCGTTCCCGTGATCGGTCCCTGGATCACCATGGGAAAAGTCGATGGCGGGGAGGTGCTACTGGCCATCGACGGTGCCCTGCAAGGCGCGGGTGCTCTGACGTTGATTGGCGGCCTGATTGGCAGGGGAAAGCAGCTCGTGCGTCAGGAGCTACCGCGCCCGGACCAGAGTTCCGTGAAGATCCACTACTACCTGGGCGGTCGCAGCGTGGGGCTGTTCGGGAGCTTCTAGCAGAGCGCCTGCTTCCGAAGCATCTAGGGCATGCGCTGCGAATTAATCCGCACGGATTAGTTGTACGTCAGGCCCAAGCCGACCGTGGGCGCCCACAGCGTGTGGCTCCAGTCGTTTTCCCGCGCGTCGGCACCCGCTGCGTGCACGTAGTCGAGACGCGCCTGCAGCCCGAGGCTCCATTCGTCACCAACCCACCAGTCGTAGCCAACGCCCAGGTTGAATCCCCAGCCAAGCACCGTGTGTCCACGGGCGCGAGCGCCGAGCGTAGGGTCCGCTTGACCCACAATGATGCCCGCGACGCTGAGCCCGCCGGCGAAATGCAGGCCGGCGGCGGGGTCTGGATAGAAATCGAAGATGGGCCCCACGCCCACTGACTGGGAGATCCTGTACTCGTAGTTCGAGAAATCAGCGACCGGTCGAGACATCTTGAGCTGTGGCACGGAAACGGTATTGAGGGACAGCGCAAGCACAGCGCCCGGTCGGATGGCCCCACCGAGGGAAACCTGGGTTCCGTAGGCAAAGCCCATCGCGCTCCCGTCGTACTTATCTACGCTCTCCAGGCCCTCATCCTGAACGTAGTACTTGAAAGGCTCGGCCGAGGCGGAGAACCCAGCGAAGCCGATGCCACCAGCGAGCCGTAGGTACAGTCCATCGTGCAGGTGTCGACCGGCTCCACGAGGCTGGGAGACGTACCCTGGACGGTCGAGTGGCGCTTCGTCGACGGCGTGCCGCTGGAAGGGCCCCAGCTCTTGGGAATAGGGAGCCGGCGGCACATATCCTTGCGGATACGTTTCAGGATAGCCCGGAGTGCCAGGATAGGGCTGAGCCGGGTAACCAGGCTGTGTCGCGGGCGCGGGAGGCACCGGCTGTGCTGGCGCGGCCGGTGCTGGCGTGACCGGAGCGGGCGCGCCCGACGGCGGAGCGGGCGGAAACCCTGCACTCGACTGGGCCGCGACGGGCAATGCCCAACACGAAGCCACGCATGCCAGGGCGAGCGCAGAAAGCCGACTGGCGCGTTGACGGGGCATCAACGCGCCAGGTTAGACCAAGCACCTAGCGGAGCAAGCGCTGCTGGACTCGCGTTGCCATTACTGCTCCGCGTGGCCCCTCCTCATCGCGTGGCGGCACGACGCTGATCTTCCAGGCGAGCGTTCCTGGTACTTCTACTCAGTCGGCAGTGTGATCACGTTGAAGTCGAAGCTTTTGTCTCCGCTCTTCACGGTGACCTGAATCTTGGTGGTGTCCACGCGCTCGAAGGACAGCGTCGCCGTCTTGCCCTTGGGCGTCCTCAATACATAAGCGCCAGCCTGGGGCACGGCGTCCACCCAGCGCATCTGGACTCCGTCGATAGCGAGATCCCACTGCCCACCGTCGGACTTCCATTCTCGCGATCCATCGACTTGAATCCCCTCGAACAGGCCTCCCTCGAGCACGCTCTGAGTTCGATCGCCGCTGCCCACGCCTTGCTTACCGTCTGACAAGCGCGTCCACGTCAGCTCATGCTTCACCTGGCGCTCACCCTCAGCGAAGTTCCAGGTCACCGTGGCGCTGCCGCTCACTTCGACGGTTCCGTTGGAGAGCGCGGTCCAAGCGTGGTCGACCTGGACATCGCCTTCGTCATTCCGAACCACCGTCATGTGATGATTGCCGGAGTAGGTGTGACCACGATAGGTGCAGTTGCCTTCCTTCGCCCCGTAGGTCACGTCGAGCTCACCCTTGGCGACCTGGATATCGGCACACGGCAGCTGGCTCTGGATAAAAGTTCGCAGCTCGTCTGCCGCGGCCTCCACCGCGTCTCCGATCGTGAAGTGGGTGGAGATGTCAACGCTGCTCGAAGTCAGGTTCATCGCCTGGCTGCTTACCTGAGATTCATCCAGCGCCTGCTTCGCTTCGGCGAGGGTCATGCTCTCCGAGTCCTTCTTGCAGTTCGGGAGCAAGGAGAGCGGGAGTACCAGTGCGGAGGCATAAACGAAGGTCTTCATCGGTCATCTCCTTCAGGTGGGAGTCGAATCGAGTTGTGCAGCCTCTGTGCCAGATGCGAGCACCCTTCATCGCCGCTCCCATTTCGAAGACACCCCAGGAGAGCGAACGTAAAAATCTCGCATGGAATCTCGGTTGAAACCAGATTCTTCGGGAGCACCAGCGTGCGAGCGCCCTAGAGCTACAGCTCGCTGACTGTTCCCTCCAAGCGGGTTCGGGGGTGAGAACAACGCTTCACGGCGATTCCGAACAGCCTTCAGGGTTTGCTCAAGGTGCGCTCAAGCAAGCCCTTCCGCCGTTGCCTAGAGTCAGCGGGCAGGTCGACGCTGGCATTCACCGCCAGCCACTCGACCTTCACGAGCACGACGGAGGAGAACATGCTGGATTGGCTGATGTCGCTGTTTGGCGGCGGGAACAAGTTCGGAAACATCGACCCAGACGACTACGAGACGTTCTGGCGAGCGAATCACGAGATCGATCAAGCCGAGCGTCAGGGCCCCGAGGCGCACCAAGCCACCCTGAACAAATACGGAGTGAAGAGCCAGGCGCAGTGGGACGACGTGCTCGGTGCCTTCACCCAGCGCCATCAGGCGAACCCCGACTTCGCGATGGCAGCCAGCCGAGTCATGTCACAGATCCAGATGTCCGCGATGCCTGCGCAATATCAGGTCTCAGCAGCAGACAACGCCCCGGTGGAAGGCGTGGACTTGAACCGACTGGCCCTCATCGAGGCCACGGTGGAGTACGCGCAGTCCCGCGGACCGCAAGCGGTAGCACAGGCGCTGCAGGGCTTCGGTTTGGACCAGGCGGCCTACGAGCGTATCCGTGCGGGATGGCACTCGCGCATGAGCGGCAACGCCAACGCGATCACTGCTGCGACGCTGAGTTCACAGTACCAGGCGTTCCTCGCCCAGGCGCGTGTCAGCGCAAGGCCTGCCTGAAGCGACGGCGCGTTGGCCAAGCCTTGGAAGCCAGCGAGGGTGAGAGCAGTGTTGCCCTCACCCCCAAAATCCGGGGCCTAGCAGGATGGTGTTGATTGGCAGGGTGTTACTTCAACACCCTGCTAACTGCGCGTAGGACGGCGGACGCGCCGCTATTCCTTCGTGTCGCCGCGCGCGAAGATTGACGCCACGTAGTTGAGCACGTCGGTGGCGCTGACTTCGTTGTAGCCGAAGTAGCGCATCAGGCGGCTCTTGATGATGTCGATCTTCTCCTGGGTCTCCTTGTCGACCACCGCGGAGACCAGCGTCTTCAGCTTGATGCTGTCCTTCTGATCTTCGAAGAGCTTGAGTTCCAGGGCACGGCGCAAGCGGTCGTTCGTCTGCCAATCGAACTTCTTGCCTTCAACGGCGCGCGCACCGATGTAGTTCATGATTTCCCTTCGGAAATCGTCTTTGCGGCTGTCCGGGATATCGATCTTCTCTTCGATAGAACGCATCAGCCGCTCATCGGGCTCTTCATCTTGGCCGGTGTAGCGGTTCTTGACCTTCTCCTTGAGGGTGTAGGCCTTGATGTTGTCGATGTAGTTGGCGGCCAGCTTGTTGATGGCCTCCTCATCGGCGCTGATCGCACGCTGGACCTCGTTCTTGACGATGTCTTCGTACTCGCGCTTCACGACACCGATCAGCTCCCGGTAGCGCTTGCGCTCCTCGTCGCTGGTGATCAACGAGTGATGGTGTAGGCCCTTTTCTAGCTCGTTCAGCACCATGAACGGGTTGATGGTGCCTTCACCCGCATCGCTCACGAGCGCGTTGGAGATCTTGTCCTGGACGTAGCGGGGGCTGACGCCTTCCATGCCCTCGCGCTTGCTCTCCTTGCGCAGCTCTTTCACCGTGTCCTGGGTGTAGCCCGGGAGCACCTTGCCATCGTACAGCTTCATTTTCTGGATCAGCTGCAAGTTGTGCTTCTTCGGGTCCTCCAAGCGCGTCAGTACGGCCCACATCGCGGCGACCTCGAGGGTGTGTGGCGCGACGTGCTTGCCTCGCACCTTTTCCGCGGAGAAATCCTTTTCGTAGATGCGGATCTCGTCCGACAGCCGGGTAATGTACGGGATGTCGATCTTGATCGTGCGGTCGCGGAGGGCCTCCATGAACTCGTTGTTCAAGAGGCGCTTGTACTCGGCTTCGTTCGTGTGACCGATGATCACCTCATCGATGTCCGTCTGCGCGAACTTCTTCGGCTTGATCCGGTGCTCCTGTGAGGCGCCAAGCAGGTCGTACAAGAACGCGACGTCCAGCTTGAGCACCTCGACGAACTCGACGATGCCACGGTTCGCCACGTTGAACTCGCCGTCGAAGTTGAAGGCGCGCGGATCCGAGTCGGAGCCATAGACGGCAATCTTGCGGTAGTTGATATCGCCGGTGAGTTCGGTCGAATCCTGGTTCTTCTCGTCCTTCGGCTGGAAGGTGCCGATCCCGACGCGGTCTTGCTCGCTCAGGATCATGCGTGTGACGCGCACATGCTCCGCGACCATCTTGCTCCAGTCACCGTTGTAACGGTGCATGAGCTCCTTGAAGATAAAGCGGCTCGCGGGATCCAAGTCACCATCGACGCGAACGCGGTAACGATCATTGCCGAGACCGAGGCGACGGATCGCTTCGGTGCGCCACTCACGCGGGATCAGCCGCAAGGGCTCCTCGTGCATTGGAGACGGGAACTCCGTCTCGTCAACGCCAGCTAGCCCGGTGCTGCCGAGATTCACCCAACGGAAGGTGTAGAGCGCACCGTCTGGCGCCCGCGAGTAAGCCTCCAGGCCCTTCTTCAACATGCGCGCGATGGTCGATTTGCTCGAGCCAACGGGGCCGTGAAGGAGAATGACGCGCTTCTCTGGGCCGTAGTTCTGCGACGCGGCCTTGAGCACGTTCATCAAGCGCATCAGCGGGATGTCGAGACCAAAGACCGCGTCCTTGCCCTGATCGACTTCGTCGCGGAAGAAGTTGTAGCGAACCAACTTCTTCTTGTTGTCGATGTACTCTTCGGTTCCGTACGAAATCACCATGTCGTACACGCGCTGGAACGCGTTGCGTGTCACCTGGGGGCGCTCGCGGACGATCTTGAGGTAGTCCTCGAAGCTGCCTTCCCACGACAGGTCACGATAGAGCTCGTAGTCCTGCATGGCGGCAATCTGGGCGACCATGCTGGTGTTCGTAGATTCGCTCATCTATTCCCCTCGGTGCTCTCTTCCAGGCTGTTGATGGTCTCGGGTCGCTCCCGAGCTCGCGGCGCGCGCCGCATGTCGCCGAATCCGGTGCGCGGTGCGAACGGAGGACGGCGACTCTTCACACGCTACTACCGCCCAACGGCGTTTCAAAGCCTTTCAAAGCGCGGGCATGCTCCCACTTTGCTCCCACTCATGCTCCCACCGCGGGGGCCTGCCGCCACGAGGCTGTCGAGCGCCTCGACAACGCAGCAAGTGGGCGACAGGGCAGTAAGTGAGCGACAGAGCAGTGCGTCACGAGTTCCTCGTAGAGCTGCTGCGGCCTCAGGGACTGGCGAAAGTGGCCATCCCCGCGAGCACCTCCGTCCAGGCGGGTTTGGCCACACCAGTACGCGAGTGCAGGCCCAGGGAACAATAGGCAGCCTCCGCGCGCTCTGGGTGCGATAGGGCGTCGGCGCCCAGGGTCAGTCGAAAGTCAGAGCAGCGCTGAGGCTCAGGGTCGTTCAAGCCATACACGCCAACGAACGGGAAACGCGAGCGGCGCCCTTGGAGCGCTTGGAAGAGCGCAGAGAAGAACGTTCGCTGTTGGTCTTCGCTGGCTGCCACTTCGCTCGCCGATGGATACCCGACGCGATGGAGCACGATGGGCACGAGGGGCGCGCCGTCTTTTATTTCCACAAGGTTATCATACATCGCATCCAGGTCCCCCACGATCAGCGACGGAGCCTCCGCCTGGAGGTTCTCGTCCAACGGGACGTGGGAGACGATCAGGGCGTCGCTGTTACGTATCCACGAGGCAAAGGCAGACGAGCTGCCACTCCAGCCGTTGGAAGTCACACCAACACCGACCTTGGCCGCGGGCGGTAGTGATGGATGAGCGCGCGCGTAGTCGAGCACACCCTGCATGGCGTCGACGAAGCCCGCGCGCAGGAACTGGGGCAGTGCACGGAAGTAACGATCGGACTCGAGACCCAAACTAAGAAACCTGAGTTCATCCCCGGTGAGTTCGAGCACCGCGTCGACGACGCGCCGCGCAGCACTCTGCATGCTGCTACTGTTCCACGCGAGGCCGTTGGCGGGTCGAGCATCGACCGCACGCTCGACCAACGCGAGGCAAAGCGAGAGCCTCGCCCCCGCGCCGCGGACGAGTTGAATCCTCGCGGCCAAATCGGCCAGTGCCCCGGTCTTGAGTTCGAGTTGCTCCGTCACGAGCTCATCCCAGCGCACGTCGATGCTCACCGCACGAGAGCCTGCGGAGAAGCTCTCGAGTTGAGCGATCTGCAGCGCCGTCGCCGGCTCTTCGTCCCCTTGGCGAGCCTCGGGCTCCACACCTACGCGCACTGGCGCAATCGGCGCGTCGGATTCGGCGTCCGCGGAGGCGTCGGTACCAGCCTCTGGACGCGCTCCGTCCATCGATGCGTCCTGGGGAGCCGTGGCGTCGACTCCGGCATCCAGCGTCGGTTTGCCAACGACTTCGGGGTCCGACCCGTTACAAGAAACGCACATGACCGTTACTCCAACGGCCAGCAGGAAAGTCGAGCGCGAGTCCCGCATGGGTGAAGCTTACCTCAGCCTCCGGCCAGCTGGCGCGGCGTGTTAGTCGAAGAAAACACCACAAGCGTTGCGGCTCCATCGGGTCAAGCGGTGTTCGCTACGCGGGAGGCTGTGCTTTACTCAGGCTCCGCCCATTGGCGCGTCGGTCAGCGGCTCCCCAACGCTAGACCACGAGAGAGACCACTCCGTGAACTCCGATTCCCCCGAACTGGTGGTGGCACTGCCTGCCTCGATGTCTGAACTCCCCGCACCCGAAGTCCCGTCCCTCGATGATCCGAGCCTGTACATCAACCGCGAACTCTCGTGGTTGGAGTTCAACGCTCGCGTGCTGGAGGAGGCAAAGAACGATCAGGTACCGCTGTTCGAGCGTTTCAAGTTCCTGTCGATCTTCGGCAGCAACCTGGACGAGTTCTTCATGGTGCGCGTCGCCGGACTGCAAGCGCAGCGCTCGCAAGAAATCGACGAACCTCCGCCCGATGGGCGGACGCCTGATGAGCAGCTCGAGATCATCTCGACGCGCGCCCACGAGCTGATGGCGGAGCGGGACTTGATCTGGACCACGATGGTGAAGCCCGCGCTGGCCGAAGCCGGGCGCGCATTGGTCGAGCTGAGCACCCTGAGTCCCGATGAGCAGGCGCGCATCGACAAGCACTTTGTGCGCAACATCTACCCGGTGCTGACACCGATCGCCATCGACCCGGTGCACCCGTTTCCCCACGTGCGCAACAAGGCGATCAACCTCGGCGTGTTGTTCGAAGGCGACGAGCAATCAGGCCCGCGTACAGGGCTGGTCCAGGTCCCGACGAGCTTGCCGCGCCTGCTCGAGGTGCGCGCCCAGGGCTTCGAGCGCGCGTTCGTCACCTTGGAGTCGCTGATCCAGCGCCACGTTCAGTCGCTCTTTCCACGCATGAAAGTCGAAGGGCATTTCGCGTTTCGCGTAACCCGAAACTTCGACATCGAGATCGACGACGACGAAGGCGAAGATCTGCTGCTCACCATGCAGGCGGAGTTGCGACGCCGGGAACGCGGGGAAGCCGTGCGCCTCACGCTGACGAACAACGTGCCACGTTCGGCAGTGCGCTGGTTGTGCCGCCAGCTCAAGCTCGACGCAAAGCGGGATGTCTACTTGGTCGAGCCACCGCTGCACTTGGGCGACTTGGGAGCGCTGGTCGACGGAGAGGCGCCGAAGCAATTCCGGGACGAGCCGTTTTCGCCTCAATACGTGCCGCCGCTGCGGGACAGTGAGGACATCTTCGCGACAATCCGGGATGGCGACTTGTTGCTGCATCACCCCTACGAGTCGTTCGAGGCGGTGGTGGACTTCCTGATCCGAGCGGCGGAAGACCCCCAGGTCTTGGCGATCAAGCAGACGCTCTACCGCTCAGGCGGTGAGTCGCCACTGGTGCGTGCGCTGCAGCGCGCCGCAGAGCTTGGCAAGCAAGTCACGGCGCTGGTGGAGCTCAAGGCGCGCTTCGACGAGGAGAGCAACATCCAGTGGGCTCGAGCACTCGAGCGCTCCGGCGTGAACGTGATGTATGGCCTGGTTGGTCTCAAGCTGCACGCCAAGGTGCTGATGGTCGTGCGCCAGGAAAAGAATGGCCTCCAGCGCTACGTGCACCTCGCGACGGGCAACTACAACCAGCAGACCGCAAAGCTCTACGAAGACCTCTCGATATTTACCACACGGGAAGACATCGCGGAGGACGCCACCGCGCTCTTCAACCTGCTGACGGGCTACAGCGCACCCGAAGGTTGGAAGCAGCTATTGGTCGCCCCCCTTGGACTCAAGGAGGCAGTGCTTGGGCTCATCGAGCGTGAGTCGCGCAACGCCGCAGCGGGCAAGCCGGCGCGCATCGTGGCCAAGATGAACGCGCTCGTGGATCCAGACGTCGTCGCCGGGCTCTACGCGGCTTCGCGCGCCGGCGTGCAGATCGATCTGTTGATCCGCGGCATCTGTTGCTTGCGCCCCGGGGTGCCGTCGGTGAGCGAGAACATCCGGGTCCACGCGGTGATCGACCGCTTCTTGGAGCACGCCCGCGTCTTCTACTTCGAGAACGCGGGGGAACCCGAGGTCTTCTGCGCCAGTGCCGACTGGATGCCGCGCAACTTCGAGCGCCGTGTCGAGGTCATGTTCCCCATCCTCGATCCGCGGCTGAAGAAGCGCATCATCACGGAAATCCTCGAGACGATGCGCTCCGACGACACCAAGGGCTGGCTCCTCGAGCCAGCCGGGCGCTACCGCCGAGTGCGCCCCGCAGGAGCCGATGGCAAGCCCACGGTGCGCAGCCAGTATCGCTTCATGGAGCTCGCACGCGAGCGCGCACGTGAGCACAGCGGCCCCGTCAGCAAGCGCAAGATGGAGGGCCCAGTGGCGGTGCTGCGTGTGAAGAAAAAGAAGAAGCGGCGCGGGTAGTAGAGGCGGCTCAACCGCCGATGTGGCTCATCTCCACCTTGGGGAGCCGCGCCGTCGCGTCACCACGCAGCTCTGAGTATCTATCCGCGCGGTTACGCCAGATGCCGCGTACTTGTGCCGCGAGCTGTGCGTCGCTGGCCCCGGAGCGCAGCAGCGCCTTCAAATCGCGGCTCACCCCGGAAAACAAGCAAGTATAGAGCTTGCCCTCCGACGAGAGGCGCGCCCGAGAGCACGCGCCACAAAACGGCTGCGTCACCGAAGCGATGACTCCCACCTCTCCCTGGCCGTCACGATATCGATAGCGCGACGCTACTTCCCCGGGGTAATTAGCCTCCGCTGCCTCGAGGGGGAACTGAGCGTCGATACGCTCCACGATTTCCTTCGCGCTCACCACGTCCGTCAGCTGCCAGTCGTTGCTGGTGCCGACATCCATGAACTCGATGTAGCGCACGATGGCTCCACTGCCCCGGAAGTGACGCGCCAAGTCGACAATGGCCGCTTCGTTGTGCCCCTTGCGCACCACTGCGTTGACCTTGATGGGCCCAAGCCCCGCTTGCTCTGCCGCCCGGATGCCGTCCAGCACTTCTTCCACACGGTAACGACTGTCGCTCATGCGTGCGAACTCTGCCTGGTCGAGGCTATCTAACGAGACCGTCACGCGGTCGAGCCCCGCCGCCTTGAGCTCGTGCGCCAGACGCGGCAGCAGCACTCCGTTGGTCGTCAGCGCCAGATCCAGGGGTTGGGGGTGAGGCTGCCGTTGGTCAAGCAGCCTCAACTGCTCGATCAGCTTGGGCAGGTCGCGGCGTAACAGCGGCTCCCCGCCCGTGATGCGCAGCTTTCGCACCCCCAAGTCGACGAACACCCCAGCGACCCGTGTGATCTCTTCGTAGCTCAAGAGGTCGCTGCGAGACAGAAAGGGAAAGTCGGGGCCGAACTTGTCCCGCGGCATGCAGTACGTGCAGCGGAAGTTGCAGCGATCGGTGACCGAGATGCGCAGGTCTGAAAGCGACCGCCGAAAGCGATCCAATGGGGGGGCGGCGTCACTCGTGTCCTCCACAGACCCCGCGGCCTCGAGAGAGGGATCGCGAGGTGCTTCGCCGTAGAGGGGCAGATGCTTGCCGTCACTCGCCACCGGGGAGACATAGAGTCACCCAAGGCGGCGTGCAAGCTAGCGCGCCCAGAGCTTCGCGTGGCCGCCCACGCTAACGACTGGAACCAAACCCTCGTTCTGCGCGACGACGACGCTGACGTGGGCCTCTTGAACCTTGAGATCCAGCTGAATCGGCGGCGGCAGGTCCGTGGTGAGGCGCTTGACCAACCCCTCCAGCGTCTCGGGCGCGGCGCTCAGGTCGACCGGCAAGTCGATACTAGCGCGCCCGCTGAGGGCGCTGGCGAGCGCCTGCTCGAGGGCCGCCGGCAGCACACCCGGGTTCAGCGCTTGAACACCGGAGAGCACCAACACCTTGCGCTGGGCGTCCTCTTTCACTTCCGCAAGGAACCACGAGGAGCCACAGGCCACCCCAGACAGCGTCAGCTCCAGCGCCACGCGGGACTTCCTTCCCACCGACGTGGGGCGAGCTTCGACCTTGGCGATACTCACGCTACCGGCATCGCTCTTCACCGGCGCGGTCGTCAGGCCACGGGACAGCTGAGCCGACACGCTACTCCAGTCGATGAAGAGCGGCACCTCGAGGTCTACGTCTTGCGGCAGTTCGTCTTTCAGCTCGGGCGCCGGAAGTGGCGTCTCTGGACTTGCCTTGTGAGGGTCGGTGCACGGATCTTCGACCTTGACCTTACCCATCACTGCGAGGCGAGTGGACAGGAGCTGCTGACCGTTGTCGTTCTTCAGCTTGGGCTTCTGCTGCGCGACTCCCGTGGGCTCGATGCGCAGGCACAGCGTGTTGTCGATGGAAACCGGCATGTGTAGCAGGCGCCATACCTGAGCAACGTCATCGCGGATCTTCGGTAAGGACCCATCGATGCGCGACTTGACCTTGGCCTCTTGTTGCCGTGCGGCTTTGTAGACCTGCGACGACTGATCCAGGCCGATAGGCTGAAGTACGCAGCCGCGCGCGACGTTGACCTTCACGTTGCTCGGCCCAAGTCGGTATTGGCCGTCGACCACCAGGGGCAGGCTCACGTCAGCCCGCATCTGAGGCTGACAGCTGCCGTAGGTCACGCAGATAGGTCCGAGGCTCTTGCACACTTCTACGTTGGCAGTCACCGGGGTGCTCACCACCAAGCGCTCCCCTTGGAGCCCTAGCGCGAAGCCGCTTCTTTCCACACGGTAAGTCAGCTCGCCAGCGGCGCCGATTGACTGTCCCCTGACATCGGCCAGGCGCCGCGGCACCTGCTTCTCGAGCTCGCGTCCGAGGAGAGCCGTACCGAGCTCGAGCTCGGCGGTGATGCGTGACTCCGGTGCCTCCCAGGCGATGGGAGCCTCGAGCTTTGGAGCCGTGGTGCCCAGGCTCAGGCTGCACTCGCCAGAGCCGGGAGCTGCCTCGGTCGCCTTCGGAGAACATGCGGTGACACCAGCGCTGAGCACGAAAGGCAGTGCACTCAAGGCAACGCCGCGGTGCCACCCTCGCGCGATCTGCATGACGCTCAATCTAGAGTAAGCTCGGCGGGTGCGCATCTACGCTTTTGACGAGGTAGGCGAGTCACTTCATCTAGTGCCAATGGCGGCGCGGCGCGCTTTGGACCGCGCAGCGCTCAAACTGAGCCTGGAAGCCTGGCGTAGCCTCCCGCTAACCACGCGGCGCCATTTGATCGAGCTAGGATCCTCCGATCACCCCGATGTGGCGGAGACTACGCGCCTGGCCCAACTCGCCACACCCACGCCGACACCCCTGACTGCACCAGTCGAGGAACCCGACTCTGAGCGCGCGCCTGAGCATGCGAGGGAGGCGTTCTCGGAACAAGGCAGCTTACCTGACAAACTCTGGCAGAGCCTGAGCCCGTTGGATCGCTACACGCTCTGCAAGGTCGCGGAGCGCGCCGGGCTCCGAGATGGATCCGAGAAGCTGACTCGCCTCGAGCGTGTGTGGAATGAGATCGTCGGACACAGCGCGACGTCGACCCACGTCAGCCCTGGTGGCGGTGTCCGCATGATCGACGTCGGAGCAAAGCAGGCGACGAAGCGCCGCGCGGTAGCCCTGAGCGAAGTGCGCATGAACGAAGAGGCGTTCACGCGCCTGAAGCGCGCAGATGCCCCCAAAGGAGACGTGCTCGGCACCGCACGCGTCGCCGGCATCATGGCGGCGAAGCGCACCTCGGAGCTCATCCCGCTCTGCCACCCTTTGGCGCTAACCAAGATCGAGATTCAGCTCGAGCTCTCGGCAGTGGAACCGCGCGTGTTGATCGAGGCTCTGGTGGAGACCACGGATCGTACCGGCGTTGAGATGGAAGCGTTGGTGGCGGCCAACACCGCAGCGCTCACCGTCTACGACATGCTGAAAGCATTCGACCGCGGGATGCAGATTGGTCCAACTCGACTGCTCGAGAAGACCGGCGGCAGGAGCGGCGACTACCAAGCGCCAGAGGCCAAGCCTCGCACTGGCTGGCACACGACTCAGGCTACAGAACAGGCGTCGCCCCAAGCCGAGACGAAACCCGACCGGCTATGCGATGTGCGAGAAAGCACTCTCTCGGTCGAGGAGGTGCTCGCCGCGGTGAAGCGCCCCGAAGCAGGCGCCGTAGCGCTCTTCATCGGCGACGTGCGTGATCACAACGCAGGTCAAGACGTGACGCTGCTGGAGTACGAAGCGTACGTGAGCATGGCCATCGCGGAAATGCGCCGCATCATCAGCGAGCTCGAAGCTGAAATCCCCGGCACCCGCTTGGCGGCGGTACATCGCATCGGGAAGCTCCAGGTCGGCGACACCGCAATCCTTTGCGCTGCGAGTTCACCGCACCGCGCAGAAGCCTTTCAAGCCGGCCGAGAGCTGATCGACCGCATCAAGGAGCGAGTACCCGTGTGGAAACGTGAACACGGGAAGGAAGGTCCGTACTGGGTCGGCTGGGAAGACGCGCGCGTCCCGCCTCCCGAGCGACGCTAGCTGTTCACTTGCTCTGGGGTGTCCCAGTCTCGCAGCTGGGCGCGCTCCTCGTCGCTGAGCGGTAGCTCCAGAGGAGCCTCGATGTGCTCGAATAGGCGCTGCAGAGAGCGCGCGCCCGTGGCGAGCAGTGCCTCGGCCGCCACCAGGGATGGTTCCACACGGTAATACCCAAAGAAGGGCTGCCAGCGCGCCTCCCCCCCAAACCCATCGAGGCGGTCGACGGGTGCGACCACGGCTGCACTGGGAGAGAAGGCGACCAGACGTTCGATCAACTCCGACGTAACGAAGGGCAGATCACAGCTCAACACCACGAGGTGAGTGACTCCTCGTCCCCGAGCCGTTCGCAGCAAGCCAAGGAAGCCGCCGAGGGGGCCGATACCCGGCGGGTCATCCGGGATCGCCTCGAGGCCGAGGAACGCATAGGCCGCATGAGAGCCTACGAGTCGAATGGGCGCCGCTGGCAGCGCGCGCCCCACCTCTGCGATCAGTCGCTCGATGAGCCTGCCACCGCCCGGCAGCTCGAGCAGCCCTTTAGGGAAGCCGCCCATGCGTCGCGACTGGCCACCGACGAAGATCCCGACCCACACCTCATCAGACACCACCGAGGTCAAGCGCCTCCACGATGTGCCCGACAGGCAGCTCCTCGAGATCCTCTGGCATGACCACCAGCACGTCGGCGCTGGCGAGGCCCAGCGTGTTGCCGGAGGCTTTGTTTCCGAGCGGTACCAAACCGCCGGGTTCCCACTTCGCAGGATAGAAGCCGCGACGGCCGGCCTTTTGGCGAAGCGGCGCCAGCAACTTGAGTTCGAAGCTGCGCGGCAAGCAGTCGCGCTTGGCCTGCAGAGCGCGCAGCAGTGGCAAGCCGAACAGCATGAAGGTGATTTGCGCGCTCATCGGGTTGCCAGGCAGCCCGAGGACGTGGGTCGCGCCGGCTCGCCCGTACACCAGGGGCTTGCCGGGCTTCATTCGCACCTTCCAGAAGTCCAGTTCAACGCCCGCCGCCTCTAGCGCCGGCTTGACCAGGTCGTGATCTCCCACGGAAACGCCCCCGACGGTGACCAGCACGTCGCAGTGTTGCAGAGCAGCAGTCAACGCGATGCGAGTAGTCTCGAGATCATCCCGCGCGAGAGGCGCCACACTGACCTCCGCGCCCACCGAACGAGCGAGGGCAGCCAGCACCACGGAGTTCGACTCAGGGATGCTGGTGGGCGAGAGCGCCGGGGAACCCGGCTCACGCAGCTCGTCACCGGTGTTCAAGATGAGCACTCGAGGTCGCGTCGAGACGAGCACCGACCCGCGATCGAGCGCGGCAAGCAGCCCGAGCTGGAGTGACCCAACGCGGGACCCCTGCACCAGGCCCACCGCACCCTGTGGTAGGTCCTCGCCAGCGAGACGCATGTGTTCACCAACCGTCGGACGATGCGCGAAGCGGATGGATGCGAGTCCTCGCGCGCTCGCCACGGGCTGACCCGCATCATCCAACACGTTTTCCTGGAGCAACACGGCGGTTGCTCCGCGCGGAATCGCGGCACCCGTAAAGATGCGGCATGCGGTCCCCTTGACCCATTCGGGCGGGGGATGACCGGTGCGACTCTCCCCCACCACAGGGAGTTCCCACGGACCAGCTCCTTCACAAGCCTCGGCTTCCAGAGCGAAGCCATCCATCGCGCTGTAGTTGAAGGCGGGCAGCGGCGAGGTGGATCTCACGTCCTCTGCGAGGACCCTCCCGAGCGCCAGCTGCAATGGCACTCGCTCGATTGGCAGTGGAGCCGCGCTGCGCAAGATCCGCGCACGTGCCTCGTCGACGCTCAACATGCGACCAGCATATAGCCAAGCTTCACGCGGACTGTTGCCCCAGCGTCACGGCCACGAGTTAACACTCCGCTGAGGGCTAGCAGCGAACGGCCCCTCGCACATGGCGTGACTTGCGAGCCCCGAACAGGCGTTGTTGCTCCGGGATGGCGCACCGGCACGAAGGCGCGGATCGGCTATGACGGGACGCGCGCGCAATCGCGAATCGGCTTGAAACTCGCGCATTTGCGCCTGCGTCGGACGCACGAGGGGAGACCCGAGGCTGCTCGCCGTAGAACAATCCCCTCGACGGGGGACGCAACTCCGAACTGCAGCGCGCCGATTCCAGTGAACACGGACGGAAAAGCCGTCGATTCGCCGGCTGCTAGCACCGATGTGGCGCCTCCAACGTCGAACCGGCACGCGTGTTGCTCCAATCACTGGCTGAGACCATCATGAGAATTATGTCGGTAAGAGTTCCTGCCCCAGCGAGTCACCGCCAAGACCCGCGTGATGGGCGTGGCGCCTCGAACCGCGAGTCGTTGCTCAGCGCGCACGGCTTCGTTCGGAGTGCCTTCATCGCGTGCGTTGCGTTGCTCGTTACCATCACGAGTTCCCCAGCCCACGCCCAAGACGACGGCGAGTGGATCACACCCGCCCCCGCCGAAGCGGCTACGCCCGCTGAGCCCGCAGAAGCCCCGGAGGACGCCGCGGACGGCGACTGGGGTGATGGCGAGATGAGCGCCGACGATTTGGGTGAGGAGTACACCGACCAAGGCGCAGCCCCCGCCGCCGACGAGTACGGCGACACAGATCCGGCTGCGCTCAACGACTTCCGCCCTTACCTCGATCCCCACGGACAGTGGGTTTACGACCCCGTCTACGGTCAGGTCTGGATCCCTAACCGCGCGGAAGTGGGTGACGACTTCGCGCCTTACGTCAGCAACGGCTACTGGGGTGAAGACGAGAACGGCGACTGGATCTGGGTGAGCGGCTACGACTTCGGTTGGGTTGTGTTCCACTACGGTCGCTGGGTCTGGGTGCCCGATGTGGGTTGGGCCTGGATCCCAGGCCGACGCTACGCACCGGCCTGGGTCGTGTGGCGCGTTCCCAGTGACGACTACGCTTACATCGGCTGGGCTCCGATGCCTCCAAGCTGGGGCTGGCACGGCGGCGTCGCCGTCTCGCTCTGGGTGTATCCGCCGTATCCCTACGTGTTCTGTCCGACGGCGTACGTCTACGACCACCACGTGCACACGTACATCGTCCACGACCACCACCGCGTGCGCTATGCCGCACGGCACACCCGGCGCTACCACCCGCACCATCGCCACCGCCCGGGGCGCACTGCGGCGCGTCCACATCGCGGTCCCTCCCCCAGCGAGTCTCACGTTCCCGCTGGCAAGCGTCCCAAGGCGCGCACTCCCGCGGAGCCTCGCGCCGTGCAAGCGTCGAAGCGCAGTACCTCCAGCAAGATCCGCAAGCCCACCTACCGCCCCAAGGCGCTGCCGGGATCTGCAGCAACCAACCGCTCCAAGGCGTTCAAGAAGGGCGGGCGGGCTCTGAGCGCACGCAACTTCGAGAGCGCGCCTCGACCCAAGGTCAGCGCCAAGGGCAGCAGTGCACGGCCTTCCGCGGGAAGTGTTCGGCGCTCAGGCAGCGGTGTGCGTGCCGCAGGCAGCAGCGCACGTCCAGCCACCCGCTCACCGCGCTCGAAGAGCCTCGGAACAACGCCTGGGCGCACCAGCGCGCCGCGAGCCACACCGCGGAGCCCCACGCCTCGGGCGGCACCGCGCAGTTCCTCACGGTACCAATCTGGCAAGTCCACCCGCAAGTCTACCCCGCGTAGCAAGCGCCCGACCCGCAGCTACAAGCCAACTGGTAAGCCGGCTCCAAGCTATCGCCCGAAATCGAGTGGTAGCAGCCGCAGCTACCGCCCGAAGTCGAGTGGTAGCAGTCGTAGCTACCGCCCGAAGTCGAGCAGCTCGAGTAGCTCCGACTACAAGAAGAAGAAGAAGTCGAGCAGCTCGAGCTACACGCCGCGGCGCTCGACCCCTCGCCGAAGCTTTGGTGGTAGTCGCTCGTCGTCGCCGAGTCCGCGACGCAGCGCGCCCCCTGTCCGTCGTCGTCGCTAACGGAGTCAATACATGCCTTTCGATCGCCTCACACGTTGCTTGATGCTCGGCGCCGTTGCCGCAACCCTCGCCACCGGCTGCTATTACAAGGATGATCGCTCCGCACGGAAAGACACCGACCCCGGCCCAAAGGTCGTGGCCGCCGAGATCGACACAGGCGCAACGCTGAGCCAGGCGCCCGGTGTCGGCGCAGGTGCCTTCATCGAGTACTTGGGCAACGGCGACTGGCACGTCTTCACCACCTGTGACACCGAGATCTCGCGTTACGAGTGTCGCTGGGACATCGTGGCCACCGTCGCCGAAGGGGTGTACATCGACAGCGTGCGTGGCGACGGCCTCGAAGTGGACGACGACGTGTTCAGCAGCGAGGGCTACGACGCACAGTTCGTAGGCTATACGGCGCTCGACTACGATCACATGTATTTCCACACGGATCCTGGCGAGACGGTACGTTTCGAGGCCTACCTCGACGACATCCGGGACCCGCGCTTCATCTACTGGATCGGCAACGACGCCATCCACGACGGCGCACCGACGAACCCGGTGGACCTCACCCCCACAAGCCCTTGATGCGCAAGAGAGCGCTCTCCTAGGCTTCTTTTATTGGGGGAGGCACAACGCAAAGGCGACGTGGACCGATTCACGTCGCCTTTGGTGCTTTCAGCCGCCTGACGTTGGCTCACGGCGCGACGACATCGGCGTAGCTGAACTCGATGTTCAGCTTGCGCGCGCGCCGCGAGCTATACGGTTGCATCAAGCCGCGGCGAGCGGCCCGACGCATCACCGGGTCTGGCGTCCCCGCCAGTGCCGTACGGTAATCCTTCACGGCCAGAGCGCGATTGCCGCTCAGGTCACGACAGCGAGCACGCCAGACGTGGGCGGCCGCGAGTCGCTCGGGGTCTGGATGACCCAAGTCCAACACGCGCTGGAACGCCTCTTCGCTGCTCGCCACGTTGCCCGCTTGCAGCTCCAGCAAGCCGCGCAAGTTGTGAAACAGCGGCTGCTCAGGCTGCAGCTCGCACGCCTCAGCCATACGCCGACGCGCGAGCCCCAAGTCCTCCGCGTCGGTGTACGCCAAGAAGGCCTCGCTGTAAGCTGCGAAGCCTGCGCGTGCAGAGCGCGCCGCACCGACGGCTGGCACCAGCCCTGACGCTTTGTCAGCCGCCGAGCGCCCCTCGGTCGCAGGCACTGCACCGATCAAAGGCGCGTGGTCCTGCGTCTTGAGGCTGAACGCTTCAAAGCGATTCGCCGACGTCGGCGCGTCTCCTGTGGCCACCCAAACGACGCCGTCTTCAGGCTTGAAGACCACCGAAGCGACCGTCATCAGCATCGAGATCGAGGCGCGCAGCCGACACTCCGTATTGCCCGTATCCGCGAGGATTTCAGCCATGGTCTCCTGGTTGATGCGCCCGGAGTGCTGCTCCAGCAGCTGGTTCACGCGCGCGTGGCGTCCAGAGTTTGCGCGCCAGTACGAGGGGTACAGGTTCTGTTCGGTTGCTCCGAGCTCGGCGTCGAGGAACACATTGGCGTAGCCAAAGTGAGTGTCCGGCGCGCCTCTGCGGATCGCTACCTGGCGCGCTGGGTTCTCCTCGAAGCACAGCACCTCCCGGCGCTTGCCGTCGGTGACGATGTACGTCCAGCAACCAATGGGGCGATGAGCGCGCAGGATGGCTTCTGCCTCGTCGAGGTTCTCCGCGTTACGCATCACGATGTCACCCACGGTACCCACGGGCGTGCCGCCGAGGCGCACCTGGTCGGTGAACATATGCTGATGCATCGTCAGCGTGAGACCGGCTTCGTTCATCGCCGTTACGCCGCCAAGCAATATCCCCGCGGCAGCGATGGACACGTAGCGCATGCCCTGCTCGGGTTCGTGAAACACCACTGCCTGGTGCTTCGGCCAGGTGCCGACGCCGTGGTAGTCGAAGTTTCGCGCGTGGAGCAGCTTGCCGTCTTGAGTCGCCGCGCCCCAAGCAACCGCCGACGTGCAACCGAGGCTCAGGTCGTGGCGGTGCCGCACGGCAGGGCCAGGGCGACCAAAGCGCGTGAGTTGAGTCACCACCCACAGCATCGCGTCGGGCATGGTCGAGCCATCCATCAGGCGCCGCTCATCGAGGCCGGCGCCTTCAGCCAGGCCACGCAGCGTCTCCTTGGCGAACACCGGTAGCTGCCGCTCGACGGAGCGCCCCACGGTGCGCTGCAACGTGCGCTTGGCCATGGGGGCCGCGGCGCCGAGGGGCTTCAAGAACTTCTCCAGGTACTCGCTGAAGTAGCTCACCGGCCCGCTCGGGATGTGCTCCTTCAGCAGGGTCCCGTGCTGCAAACCCATCTCGTAGAAGCTGCCCTTCAGCTTCAACACGTGTAGCCCCGCAACTTGCTTGTGCCACGCGGCACCAAACTCGGTGCGCTCTCCGATCGGCGGCTCGCTCAGCGGCCGGCGACTACGGTCCAAAGACAAAGCACTACCGTTCGGCGTGGAAACGCCTAGCTCATGAATCATGTTGTCTCCCCTGTTCTTTTCGCGCGACGCGCTGCCCTGACGGATCAGCCGCGCGCATTTCAGCTATGTGGCGGCTTCCAGCTCTTCGCCGCCAACAACAACTCCTGATTGGCCCAGCTGTGGAACGCGCTCACCATCTGGGTGAGCGTCTCCACGTCTTGTCGGCGCACTGCTGCCACCAGGCTGCGATACGCCACCACTTGTTGCTCGGTCGCTTGCCGCACGCTGCCGAGCAGCGAGCCGAGGTAGCCGTAGATCTGCCGGTTCCAGTGCGACAGCATCACGAAGATCGGGTTCTGCGTGGCGCGCGCCAGCGTCAGCCCCAGCTCGTGCAGCTCTGCATCGAAGTCTTCCGGACAGCCAACGCACTCCGCGATGCGATCCACGCAGGCGTCCAGCGCCACCAAGTCTTTTTCCGTGCGGCGCTCTGCGGCGAGGCGCCCCATCTCTACGTCGAGCACCGCGCGCAGCTCCAGGAAGTGACCCAGCATGTCGACGTTCACGCGACCTCTGCGGTCCACCAACATCGCCTTCAACACCTCGGGCGTGAGCGACTGCATCGGGTCCAGCACCTCGGTGCCGCGCCGCCGCACCGGCTTCACCAGCCGATGCACTTCGAGCAGCTTGTTCGCCTCCCGTACGGCTCCACGATTGACCCCGAACTGCTCCGCGAGCTCGGCTTCCGTTGGCAACACGCTGCCCACGGCGCGCTCTCCCGACACAATCTGGTCGAGCAGCGTCAGTGCGACGTCATCGGCTTTTCGCGTACCCTGTCCCACAGTGTTGCCGGGAGTATAAGTACGACTTAATCGTCGGCAAGCTCATTTTTGGGGGAGAGGAGTGACTGGCCAGTCGGCCAGTATTTCTCCGCACTGGCGCGACCCTGTTCCCACGGAGGGTTCAACAGCGCGTGAGCGACGCTCACCAGCGCAGACGACAGCAGGCTCCGAACGGCTCGGCCGCCTCAGCTGCCACTGGAGCGCCTGGCTACGCCTGAGCCGCGTGAGCTTCAGCGGCGTCCGCCGCCTCAGGCTTCACGACCTCGAGAGCGGCAGCTTGAGCAGCCGAAGCCTCAGCCGCTTGAGCCTCCGCCAAGCGTCGCAGATCTTTCGCGGTAGCCCCTTTTCCACCCGGCAACCACCCCGGCGGCCTCAACAAAAACCCGAGCTTGTTGCGAGCGCCATCCGCCGTCCAGGCGTCCTTGAACATCGCGCTCCACTCGTGGAAAGCGATCGTCCACGGATTGTAGGTTTGGATGTTCTTCGTCAGGCCATAGTCGACCTCGGCGCGCTCCGGCTCGAAGGTGCCCAGCAAACGATCCCAGATGATGAAGATGCCAGCGTAGTTGCGATCGAGATACTCGGGGTTACGGCCATGGTGCACCCGGTGGTGGCTCGGCGTGTTGAAGATCCACTCCAGCGGGCCAAGCTTGGGCACTAGTTCCGTGTGGAGAAAGTATTGGTAGAGCAAGCTGATGGTCTGTGCGACCAAGATCAGCGCCGGGTGAAAGCCAACCAACGCCAGAGGCGCCCAGAACAGTGGCCCCGTGAAGGGTGTGGTCCAGCTCTGGCGCAGCGCCGTCGACAGATTGTAGTGCGTGCTCGAGTGGTGGTTCACGTGCGCCGCCCAGAAGAAGCGCACCTCGTGATGCACGCGGTGGAACCAGTAGTAACAAAAGTCCTCACACAGCACGAGCAACGGAAAGGTCCACCAAGCGGTCTCCGGAATGTCGAAGAGTCGGAACTGGTACACCCACAGGTAGAGACCGAAGCTCGCAGCCTTGACAGCAAACGAGAGGATCACATTGCCGACGCCCATGGCGAGACTGGCCGCTGTGTCCTTCCCCGCAAAGCCACGGCCACGACGGCGATGCTTGCGGCCCAGCAAGTACTCGAGGAACATCGTCCCGAAGAACATCGGGATCGCGAACAAGATGTACGTCATCTGACTCATGACACACTCTCCACGGGAGATGCCGCCGCGCGCTTCCGCTGGCTCGCGAGCAAGCCGATGGCGCGGGCAAAGTCCGCACGCGCCGCACGATCGATGAACGAGAGCTCCCCTCGGCTACTTTCGGGTTGGGGGAGCACCATACCAGTGAGTGCCGCGCCCTGCATGGCCGCCATGATGCCGTCGATGGTCGAGTCGAATTCGGGACTCTCCGCTGCCTCAGGGAAAAAGAAGGCGGCTTCGTCGCGCAAGTTCTGGCGATGCTGCATCAACACCGGCTGCAGCGTGGCGCGCAGCCCGGCGTCGGTGCGGGCGGCGACGTAAAGCTCGAACGCCACCTGGAGCGGCGCATCGGTGAACACACCCCAGAGCAGCTCGAGCGCCGCCCCCAAGCGATCGGGGTGATCGATGATGGTAATGAACGTGTTGCGGTAGCCCTGCACGAGCCCCTTGAAGAGGTGCTCCGTCGCAGCCGCGAGCAGCTCCGCCTTGTCCGGGAAGTGCTTGAACAGCGCGCCCTGGGACACGCCGGCGCGCTTGCAGATCTCCGTGGTCGTCGTGCGGGCGTAGCCGAGCTCAACGATGCTCGCGATGGTCGCGTCCACTAGGCTTTGCCGCGTGGCAATGGCCCGAGCCTGCTGAGGCTCGGGCGCACGGAGCTTGCGCTTGGGCATGGGGTGACTCTAGCAAAAGAAAGTGAGCTGTCACTTTCTTTTTTGAACTGGAGTTTCAAGCAGTCAATTCAGCCACTTAGAGCCGGAACGGGAGGCCCTGCGCCGACGCTCTCCAGCGCCCAAAGCAGGGAGCGAACCGCCAAGGACGCCAAGGGCGCCAAGGGGGTTGGGGCTCGCGCTGAGCGTCTCCTCGCTGCCGTATCAAGCTACTCAAGGTGACTTGAGCAAACGGGGCCAAGGACGCCAAGGACGCCAAGGGGTTGGGGGCCGTGCTGAGCGTCTCCTCGCTGCCGTATCAAGCTACTCAAGGTGACTTGAGCAAAGGCGACCGCCAAGGACGCCAAGCGCGCCAAGGTTTGGGGGTCGCGACGGATGTGCCTTCACTAGTGTTCGATACACGGGACCGCCCGCTAGATAGCGGGCACTTCTGGCCCTGAAGACCACCGGACGCATGCAGCGCCCAGATGGCGGCTCCCAAGCCGTTGAGTAGCAATCCCCAAAAATCTTGGCGCCCTTGGCGTCCTTGGCGGTTGGACCCCGAATCGCGACGAGGCTTCGCCAATACGAGAGCCGAAGCCAGGTCCCGCACGGAAACAAGGCGTCCCGCTCGGCCAGTCAAGCTGCACCCTCCCCCCAAAATCCGGGCGACACCAACAGAGGCTGCAGCGTCAGCCTTCGGGACTACTTGGGGCGCTTGTAGATCCAGATCACGGGGACGCCGTTGTGTGTGCCGACCCACGCGGGCTGGATGGTGTTGAAGGCCACCCAGACCTGGTACTCCACTTTGAGCATGTGCGGCTCGTGGTGGTAGATCGCGATGTCTGCGTCGCTGGGGCGCCAAACCACGTGCAGATCCTTTCGCAGCCTGCCGTCCGAGACCATCATCTGCCAGCTCTGATGGGCGGTGTCGTGGATGAAGACGCGCGCGTTGGGCGGCGCCTCTTGGTTGAGCCAGTCGGCAGCGTAGCCCGTCGCGTAGCCCCAGAAGGTGCGATTCAGGCCCAGGCTCGCGGCACCCGGCGCACCACCCACCAGTGGCACATACGCTGAGAGTCCCCACGGATGAGAATTCCACGTGGTAACGATCGGGGCGCTCAGCACGGCACAAGTGGTCGCCACCTGGACACCGCGACGCAGCGCAAGCGGCCGGCTCTCAACCAGGTGGACCAGCCGCTCCAGGGTCACCCAGAGACCAAGACCCGCAAACAACGCGATGAAGGGGTAAGCCTGAATCCAGTGTTTGGTGCCGCCGAAAATTGGCGTGTCCGACTTGACCCACGGTCCGTAACTCACAAGCACGCAGCACGCCCAGAGAGCGAACGTGGGGAAGCGCTTGGGTAACGACTCAGTGGAGCGACGCCGCAGCCAGGCAATGCCTTGCGACAATGGGCGTCTGAAGGCGACCACCAGGCCAACGGCGAACAGCGTCAGCGTGATGGTGGGTACGGTCGCCACAGTCATCACGGGTGCGTATCCGCGAGGCATCGGGGGCTCCCAGTAGGTGTGCCCCAAGAACTCCATGTTGTAGTAGTCGTGGTGTAGATGAAACTTGGCGTAGGCCTGCAGGCGATCTGCAGTGTGGCGCCAGATCCAGGGCCAGGTGGCGTAGAACAGCGCCGGGCCGATGGTGGCCATGCAGAGCCAGGCCTTGAGCGCGCCCCGCCTCCCCTCGAGGGGTCGCTGCCAGAACTTGAGCGAGCCGAGAAGAAGCAGGTGCGGAGCAAGCGCAAACGGCAGGAGCCACGAGTTGTGCTTGGTGTTGAGCAGCAGCCCATACAGCACACCGGTCAGGATCGCCGCGCCCCAGCGCCCACTCTGCGTCGCTCGCCAGTAAGCGTAGGTCGTGATCAGCCACATGCTGAGCACCGGCATGTCGAAGCAATCGAGGTGCGAGTGATAGAAGACTCGCGGCATCGCTCCGAGTAGCGCTGCCGCGCCCAACGCGCACAAGCGTCCGCGAAAATCAGTGCCGAGGATCCGCCGCGCCCAGAGGTACACGATGGACAGCGCACCGCCGCTGAGCACCATGGCAGGGAAGCGGAATGCCGTCCCCTCCTCCGCGAACAATTTCCACTTGGTAAACAAGAAGGTATAGGAGAGCGCAAAGAGGCTCTTGATGAACGCCGGGTGCTCGCTGTTTGCCCGCCAGAAGCGATCCACGACCACCGGTTCCATCGCCTGCTTCGGCGTGCTGAATAGCAGCTCGAACCACTGAGCGTAGCTCTTCGATGCCGCGAAGTAGAAGCCTTCGTCTCTCGCGTAGCCGAGGTCTTTCACGCTGGATAGCAGCAGCCACACATAGGCAACAGCCAGGGCTACGGCAATCGCCCAATCGAGGACGCGCGCGCGGCGACTCAAGTCGCAAACGGGAGCCACCCCCTGACGCTCTGGCTCTTCTATGCTCATCGGCTATCCGCCTGGAAACAAAAGTAGCGCTCGCGTGCCATGCTAGAGCTGACCTCGAACTCGACGTCCTCTGTACGCCCAGCAAGGGCTCCCAGCGGAAACTCGAAGCCACGCCACCCCTCCCCGTCGTGGTGCTCGAAGCGCCCGATCTCCTGGCCGGCGACGCGCACGCTGAGCACGATCGGTGGACCGTTGTACTGCCGCTCGAGCACCCACGGAAGTTCTCCAAAGCCCCGAATCACTTTCCCCAGTGGCACCTCGCGAAAAGTGATGCCGATCGGTCCTGTCGGGGTGGGATTCGCCCAGATGCAGCGCTTCGGGCGGTACTCGTGGCTGTCGTCAATCACCGTCACGCCGACGAAGTACGCATCCCCTCCAGGACACTGGAACCGTTCGCGAGGAAACGTGGGTGGCCCCCCCAGGTTCCCGCTGCTGACGCGCGAGTTGAAGTTGAAGTGGCACAGCGTACGTTGTTCTCTCCCGACCCCCGGGTCGTAGGTATACGCCTCGGCCCGCTTCGGCTTCAATTCCTCGAGGAAATCGAACTTCACGACCGCTGGGTTCGGGTTCTCGTGAACCAGGAGTTCGAAAGCGCCTTCGCTCCGCCTCTCCACGATGGGCCAGTCGCGGAACTCTGGAAGGGTATCGCCCAAGGTCGAGATCTCGATGGCGCGCTGATAGCTGGTCGCATCCGCGCGAGCGACATCTCGCAATGGCATGAGCTCGTCGCCGAACTCTCGGCGAGCGTTGGGGCCTTGCCACTCAGGCGCCACCACGACCAAGTCGCCCGGCTTGCGCAGCTCACGAACTGGTCCACTCACGGCGCTCCAGTCGTCCGCTGAAGGGGCGCGATGGCTAACCCAGAGTTGTGCTCCGAGCTCCGTCAGCCCGAGGAGTGGCACTGCCAACCAAATCAGTCGCCAGGGTGCAGTTCCGTCCTGCGGCGCTTGGGCTGGAGCGGTTGAGCTGGGCGCGGACCCCGACTCCGGCGGTCGCTCTGACGACGCAGCTTCAGGCTCACTCATTGCGCGGAGCCTGCCATAAATGCTGGCACTTTTGCCCAGTCTTGCGGGTCAAAACGCGGGCTCTGGCCACGACTCCGGACACGGCACTGGAGCTTGGAGTAAAAGGCCGCAATGTTCGGCGAGAGGCTCAATGGCTGGTGGCGCACGGTTCGCGCACGCCCCATGCAAAGCCTCGTCGCAGCCGCCGCGCTAGCCGTGACGATCTACGCCGTCGGCTATCCGCTGATGGTCACTCGCTACCTGCCGCTGACCGACTTTCCATTTCACGCGGCTCAGACCAGCATCCTGCGTCACTACTTCGATCCCGCCTACCACTTCCACGAACAGTTCACGCTTCACCCAATCGAAGTGCCGTACATGTCGATGTACGCATTGGGCGCGGTGTTCGCGCTGTTCGTTCCGCTGACAACCGCATCCAAGCTGATGGCGGCGCTGATGCTGGGGTTGCTCCCGGCGGGGCTCGGGGTGCTGTTCTGGGGCATGAAAAAGACCCCGCTTTGGGGGCTGCTCGGAGTCGTCTTCGTCTGGAGCAACCTAACGTATTGGGGCTTCTTGAACTACCAAGGCGCGATCGGGCTCTACGCCATGTCGATCGGCCTCGCGCTACGAGCCTTAGACAAACCCTCGCGGAAACGTAGTTTCGCCTTGGCGCTGTGTATCACCGCGGTCTACCTGACCCACGTGTTCCGGCTCCCGTTCACCTTGCTGTCGGTCGCTGGCACGGCGGTGCTGATGTACCCAGCGACGAAGCGCGTGCGACCCGTCGTCGGCCCGGTGCTCTGGGGCGGCGCGCTCTTGGCGCTGTACTCCCTGGTTCGCCCAAAGGACGACACGGTCGGGAAGCTGGACTTCAGCCTGCACCCAGGGCGCCTCAAGGAGGCCCAGCAACACCTCTGGACGGACTTCGTCGGGTTAGCCGCGCAAGAAGAGACGACCCGCGTCGAAGGCGTGCTCTCGGCTGCGTGTGTGGCCTTGATCGTCGCTTGCGTGTTGTTCTGGTGGCAGGGGCGGCTCCGTCACCGCGACGTCAGGGAACGCTGGTGGGGCTTCGGAGTCACGTTGCTCCCTTTGCTGCTCGCGGGCGGCTACTTGCTGTCGTACCTGACGCTCCCGATCCGCATTGGGGTGTGGTGGTACGTCTACCCCCGGGAGCTGACCGCGTGTGGCTTCATCCTGCTTGGGGTGCTGCCGGACTTGCCGCGCCAGTGGTGGTATCGCCTGGCCTTCGTGACGGGCTTGGGGGTCTTCGTTGGGCGTCTCGGCTTCTTCGTTGCGGAGCAGTTTCACGCCTTCGATCGCAGCACCCAGGACTTCCAGCGTGTCGCGGAGCACATCCCCAAGGCGCCCCGGTTGCTGTACCTCGTGTTCGACCACTCGGGCTCTTCCAAGCGCAACACGCCGTACATTCACCTTCCCGCATGGATCCAGGCGGAGAAGGGTGGCTGGTTGTCGTTCCACCTGGTGGGCTTCAACCACAGCCCGATTCGTTACCGCAAGGATACGGATCCGGGCCTGTATGATGGTCGCGGGGTGATCCCGCCGCCAGTCCCCGATCGCTGGGAATGGACTCCCCAGCGGTTCCGTTTGCATACCCATGGCGCATTCTTCGACTGGTTCTTGATCCGTCAGCGGCACGACCCATCGAGGCTGTTTGCCACAGATCCATCCATCCACCTGGTCGCTCACGACGGGACCTGGTGGTTGTTTCAGCGCGAGAAAAGCCAACCGAGCGGTCAGCAATAACGGACTCAGCGAGACTCGGGTGCCCTTTCCGTGGGGAGTCTCGTGCGGTTAATTGCAAGATTGAAACGCCCGAAAGCTAATAGTTGCTACCTCTCCCCCCGAGAGGCGCGGGCTTTCGTTCCTCGCAAAACCCGCCGACCCCTCCAATTCCTCAAAGTCATGAGGTAAATTCGACCTTTCAATTCTGAAAGGCGCACCCGGACATTTCGACCGGTCGACCGGAGCAAGAACCTAGGGCACCAGGAAAACACTAATATAATCGGCGAGTTAGGCCAGGTTGAGCACAAACATACGGATTGGCACTCGTGGGCGACATCGCCTCACTCAGAGTGACCAAGTCGTTGAAATCGCGTTACTCGAATCCACCGCATCGGCGACTCCGCGTCTCACAGGGGCAGGACAGCGCAAGTCTTTCAACCTTGAAAGCATGCGTGGACATAACTGCGCGAAAGCACGTGAAAGTCGCATGGCACACTGCGTGCTAAGTGACGTTCAGGTGGTGGCTAGAGGCAACCCCCCCTCCGCCCGGCTACTGCCGTCTACTCATCACAGCCTACCTGCTGACCCCCCCTCCGGCTCGAGGCTGTGACCCTTTCGCTCCCCGGCTCGTTCCCCCCCCTCCGAGCCGGGGAGCCCTCTTTTTGTCTACGGCGATCGAGCTGACGCCTCAGCGACGCCGCATCTGAAAAGTGTAGAGTTCGAGCAGCTGCTGCAGCCGATTGAGTTCGCGCGCCTGCTGGTCGTCCCCGCCTGGCCAAATATCGCGACGCTCGAGGAAATCCTCCCGCCAGTCCCACGCGGAATACTCGCCGTGGTCTCGATCGAGCAGGACGCTGAAGCGCTCACCGCGGATCGCTACCAGCTTCAGCGGCTCTCGATGCCGCACCTGCTGCTCTGGCACGAAGTATTGGTGAAACAGCAAGCGGGGCGCGGGCGGGTCGCCGCGCAGCTCGGGAACGAGGCTGGTGCCGCGCGGGCCGCCCTTCGGCTTGAGGCCGATCAGGTTGGCGAGCGTCGGCAAGATGTCCAAGGTGGAACACAAGCTCTGGACCCGGTGCGGCTTCAAGCTCTTGTGGCGGAACATCATTGGGACTTGCAGCACCACACTGCTGAGGTCGTGCCCATACCCGTACTTGGCGTGGCGGGGCTCGTCGAATCCAACGCCATGATCCGCGGTCACGATGACCAGCGTGTTGGCTCCTAGCTGCTGCTCGATGGCGTCTAGTAGGCGTCCGAGGTGGCGATCGACCAGGGTGACCTCTGCGTTGTACTTCGCCTCTTCGGTCGCCCCGTACTCCGGCACGTCGGAAGGCTGATCGTGAGGCCAGTGAGCGTCGTAGAAGTGGGTCCACAAGAAGAGTGGCTGACGATGGTCCCAGGCGTTCGCGTCCTCCGGTTGGTCCGGGTCGGGCGCCTTCGGGGCAAACACGGCGATGGCGGCGTCTGCGACCTGCTTTGCGTTGTGCGGCACTGACCCGCTCAGCATACGGGCGGGCGATCCATCGATGCTCTTGAAACCTTGGGTGAGCCCGCGCCAATTCGACGGCAAGAAGTAGCGTTCAGGCAACACCGCTGCCGTGTGGTACCCGCGAGCTTGGAAGAGCTCCGCCAGGGTCTGATTCTCCGGCATGATTTCGTACGGAAATCGCCCCTTGAGGCGACGCTTGATCTCGGAGTCGTAGCGCGAAGTGAACAGCGCTGGCACGGAGAGCCGTGTCGATGGCCCCTGAGCGAAGCAAGCGTGGAAAGACACGCTCTCGGCATCGAGCTTGCTGAGTCGGGGCGCGATGTCTTTCACGGCTCCGATGGGCTTCGCGCCGAACGCGGCGATGTGATTGGGCGCGAGAGCATCCACGCTGATCAAGACAACGTTTGGCCGATCCGGAAAGCCCGTAGGGCGCGGGAAGTCGATGCGCCCATGAAAGTCCCCGGCGAGCTTCGGATCCAAGTCTTCGCCATCGCAGTTCTCGTCGATGCCATTGCCCGGGATGTCCACCGCCCCAGGAAAACGCTTCCGATCGAAGGGTGCGCAGTCACCACCGCCGAAGCCATAGGCGATCCCGTCGCGATCGGGGTCGAGGAGCTGACCCAAAATCAGCGACCCGAGGCGGCCCAAAGTGAGTCCATCCCCCAGGGCTTGGCGAGTCACGACCTGCGCCTGCTTGATACGGAAGCCAAGCACTGCGCTGAATAGCAGGGCGACCCCGCACAGCCCAGCCAAGATCCAACCTGGCCACGCGCGACGAGCCGTCAGCTTGACATGAATCCATGCGGTAATAAGCGCAAGCAGCGACGCGAGGCAGCTCGTGAGGATCCCCCCCCAGGGCAGGTGCGACACCACGCTCCAAGACAACACGAACACCACCAAGCCGACGCACAGCCCGACCCCAAACAGCAAGACCAGGTTGTGCCATACATGGCTGACCAGCCAGCGCACCCCAGGAACTCGAGCCCACAAGCGGAGCCAGAAAGCGCTGAAGCGCGTGAACATCGGCACCAACGACCAGGCAGCGGTGCACAGGCCAACGACAATCGCTAGCAGCACGAGCGCGAGGTTCAGGGGCCGCGCGATCGTGAGCACCAAGGCGGGCGTGATGGCGACGAAGAGCGACGCGAAGAGTGCGAAGGCCAAGAAACGCGCGTAGAAGCGCGCCAGTCGTCCACGATGCTCCTCACCCGATCCTGCGCTCAACCAAACCTTGATCCTCGAGGCAACGTCTTTGACAACGCTAGCCGAGCTGCGTGGGCCGATGGACCACGCCCAGAGCGCACCGATACCAGTCCCAACCAGTCCAGCTGCGAACAGCGCCGCGAATGCACCTCCGGGCACACCTCGCCAAAACGCGGGAGCGCCCCCGCTCGGCACCCCGCTCAGGAGCAACCACAGCTCATCGACGAGCCACGACCAGAACCCAAGCCACAGCCAGAAGCGAAAGACGCGCCAGAAGGCACGTCTTCGCGTGAAGCGAACAGCAGCGGGGGCGTCGGGAGTCACCTGGCCCAGCAATATCAGCAAAGGCGCCAAACGGGCACGCACGGACGCGTGCGCGTCCAATGCTTCGTGGTGGAGCGGTGCTTCGCGCGCGACTCCGCGTTCGAACCGCGGTAAGGATGCGACGTGACTGCCCGTCCTCTGGATCCCTGGCGACAAGGCCGCGCACTGGCGATTGGGCTCTGCTACCTCGGGGGAACCCTGGCCACGGTGAGCTACGGCGAATACGCCGCGACCCGTCCCGCCCCCACGGAGCAAGTCGAGGTAGAAGTCGAGGGCGATGCGAAGCCGCTTGGGCAGCCGAGCGTCGCCAGGAAAAATCCGACCGGCGTACTAGCGCCATCAGCCCCTCCCCCGGGATCGCTGACCCTACGCCTGTTCGATGCGCCGCTGCCGGGCGGGGTGACCATGACCCAGCTCGGAGTCGAGGCCCAGCCCGCCAGCGCTGACACCGATGCCATTCCGTCTCCAGTCGAGGAGAGCGGGGGCGAGCCCGCTGCAGTCCTGGCGACACCGACCGTCGTGTACGACCTGAAGGCGCTCGCGCGCAAGGCGGGTCAATACGTGCTCGGGTTGCGAGGGCGCTGCAACAAAGCGCCGGGGACGCCGAGCTGCCGCGTGAAGTTGACACTCAACGGTAGTGACCTCGCGACGCTGTCATTCAGCGACAGCCTGAGCCTGCAGTCGCGTGTGATTCAGTCAGCACTGCTGAATCCCCAGGGCAACGCCCTTGGCCTGGTGTCCCTCGGAGATTCTGCGCTGGAGCTGACGCACCTCACGTTGATGCCCTTGACTCCGAGCATTGACTTGGACGTGGGGACGACCAGCGCACGACCCTTCTTGGTCGACGGATTCTACGATGACGAAAGCGACGGTGAACGCTCGGCTGCCTGGAGCTCCGGCAATCGCTCGGTGATCGCGCTCGCGCTGGATCCGGAAGCAACCAACTCCTACGAAGTACGCATCACGGGTCACGCGATCGAGGGTCTCGCGCCACTCAACGTCGAGGCGCGAGTGAACGGAAAGTCGATCGGCAGCCAGAAGTTCGGTGCCGGCTGGGGTTACTACACCTACTCGGTTCCCCCGAACCTGCTGCAAAAGGGGACGAACCTGCTCGAGCTGAGCTACCCGACCAGCGTGCGTCCCGCGGAGACCGAACCGGGCTCCAAGGACCAGCGACAGCTAGCCATCCGCCTCGAGAAGATCTGGGTGACGCCCGCCGATGGAACCAAGCTGGTGCCCAACTGAGGTCATGTTAGAAGCTGAGCCTCTGGATCCCTGTGTCTGATTCCGCGCGAGAGAAGCACGAGTCGCTAGGTGCTGGCTGCCTAGTCGTCACTCCCACCTACAACGAGCGCTACAACCTGCCGATCTTCATTCAGGCGGTGTTGGGCGTGGCCCCTGCGGCGCACGTGCTGGTCGTGGACGACGCATCCCCAGATGGCACTGGAGAGGTCGCCGACCGCATCGCGGAGCGGGACAAGCGCGTTTCCGTGTTGCATCGCCCCTCGAAGTCCGGCTTGGGCACGGCCTATCTCGATGCGTTCCGGGTCGGACTACAGAACCCGGCGTACAGCATCTTCTTCGAGATGGACGCCGACCTCAGCCACGATCCGAACTACATCCCGAGCTTCTTGAACGCGCTCGAGGCCGGCGCAGATGCGGTCATCGGCTCGCGCAACATCAGCGGCGGCGGGGTCGAGGGGTGGGGGTTAGGGCGCCACGTGCTGTCCAAAGGCGGCTCCATCTACTCGCGAGTCATCCTTGGCGCCGACGTGCGGGACCTGACCAGCGGCTACAAGGCGTTCTCGCGCGCTGCTCTCCAGACCATCGACTTGGATCGCGTTCGCTCGAACGGCTACTCATTTCAAATCGAAATGACTTACCGCGCACTGCAGCACGGCTTGAAGGTGGTCGAGGTGCCCATCGTGTTCGTTGACCGCCGCGCGGGTGACAGCAAGATGAGCCGACGCATCTTCGCCGAAGCGGTGGGTGTCGTGTGGAAGCTGCGTTGGCAGGCCCTGCGCAGCAAGTTGTAGCGCGCCTGGGTTTACATTATCCTCACGGAAATATTATTGAAGCACGTCGCTCGAGTCGGGTTCGGGCTCGGGTGCCTGGAGCGTATAGATCTCGAAGTCCTCGACCCGCTCAGTCACTTCGAAGCGCTCCTCGAGGATTTGCTTCAGCTCGGGGAAAGTCTCGTTCAGGCTGCGCCGAGAGTCGAGGGTGTCTCCCGTCACCATCGGGAACACGTCGTTCTTCTGAACGACGATCACGCTGGGCGGCGTCTGACGGATCTCCCGCAACAGATCGGTGCGCGCGCGCTCTCGATCCCAGCTCGAGCGCTGCGCGACGTTGTAGATGTATTTGGTTGCAGGTTGGCGCTCCGAGAGCCAGTAGATCACCGGCTCGAAGCCCCATACGAGCACCCATTGCTTCGCGTCGCTGTGCTTCGCCACGACGTCTGCGACCTGTTCATCTGCGAATAGGTTGTAGTCCGCGACGTAGTAGAGTCGGCTATCGAGCTCCCGTGGGTGCTTCAGCCACTCACCGCTGTACAGGGCCACCATTCGCGTCGCCGAGCGGTCCCAGAACGACCCAGCGACATCTGTCGTCGCCGTCTGCATGATCGCGAACAAGTAGACGAACGACGCAAACGCCAGGATGCCGCCGGTACCCCCCGTCAGGCACAAGCGCCAGAGCTTGATGAAGCCAACCCCGGCAAGCAACGCCAAGAGCGGGAACGTCGCGGCGTAGTGATAGGGGAAGAACTTCCCCTGCATCGCGATCCCGGTCAGGTGCATCGCGATCACACCAAGCAACAGCAGCACCCCTTCCCGCTCTCGGCTGTGAATCGGCCGCATGAGCAGCGCCGCGAAGATCCCCGCAGGAGCCAGCGCGCTGTAGCGAAAGAAGCACTGGGTGAACCCCCACCACAGCATCGGTGGTGCGCTGCGTCCCTCCCAGCTCAGCGCAGTGTAGCCCGGCGTGAACTCGAAGAGTGTCCATGCAAGGGAGCCCCAGGCGCCCTTGAGCCAGAACCAACCCGCCACGAGCAAGATCGGAACCAGCGAGCTCAGCCCCGCGATCAGCACCGGCTTCAGCGACTCGACGCGAGTCGAACCATGTAGCCACTCTCGCCGCGCTAGGTAGGCAGCGCAGACCAACGCGCCGCCTCCGAGCGGAGGCTTGAGCAGGAACGCACATCCGAACAAAGCGCCAACGCCGATCCAGTTGTAGATGCGGCGCCTGGAGAGGTCATCCTTGACTGTGAGCACCAGCGCCGCTGCCGTGAGGAAACCGCCGAAGGTCTCCGGCTGCGCCGTATGCCAAAACTCGAGCTGCGCGTGCATCAGCGCGGCGAGCGCACCTGCCAAGGTGCCAGCGCGGGACTCACCAAAGACGTAGTAGGCGAAGCGTCGGAACGCGAACACCATGCCGAAGAGGCCCATGACCTCCAGGATGCGTACACCCCACATGGCCTTGCCGAAGAGCAACTCTGCCAGGCCGTAGATCAGGAAGACCCCGGGCGGCTTGAAGTCCCACAGGTCGCGGTAGGGCATCTGGCCCTTCACCACGCCGCTCGCTACCAGCGCGTAGATCCCCTGATCGCGCCCGAAGGAGAACATCAGGATCTGCAGCGCCGAGAGGCCGATCACGATCCAACACGCGATCTCGAGGTAGCGCCCAAAATCCGTTGGACGCGGCACCTGTGGGATCGAACCCACGGGCCGACCACTGCTGCGCGGGGCCACCACCGCGTCGCTATAGCGGAGAGTCGGCGCCGGGCAAACCGTCGTGTCACTGTCGAAAAACCCGGAATAAGCCTGATATCACTGGCGTCCCATCGCCACGCACTCCCGCTTCAGTAAGCGGCCGAGGCTATGCTCCGGAGATGCTGCTGATCGAGCTGGCCGAGGCATCCCAACGGGTGGCCGACACCCGCAAGCGTGGCGAAAAGCTGGCGCTGCTCGCCGCAACCTTCGCCGCTACTAGCGACCTCGAGCTGGAGCTTGCCGTGCCGTGGATGGCCGGGGTCGTGCTCCCCCCGCGAGCGGATCCCGGTTCCGAAGAGAGCGCCGGCAAGCTGGGCATCGGTCCGAAGCTTTTGTTCGAGCACAGTAGAAGGGCGCCGGCGAGCTCGCCAACGCTCGACCTAGAGGGCGTCGAGCGGCGCCTGAACGCGCTGCGTGGTTTGCAAGGCAAGGGTTCCGGGAATATCCGTGCGCAAATGCTGGGAGAGCTGTTCGCGAGCTGCACGCAGCAAGAACAACGCTTCCTGCGTGGCCTGCTCTCCGGGGAGCTCCGCCAAGGTGCCCTGGAGTCCATCGTGGTCGATGCCCTGGCGAAGAGCGCGCAGCTCAGCCTGGCGTCCGTGCGGCGCGCCCAGATGCTCTTGGGTGATCTGCGCGAGCTCGCGCGCCTGTCGCGTCAGGGTGAGGCGGCCGTCGCGGCGGTGCAGATCCAGCTCTTTCGCCCGGTGCTCCCCATGCTGGCGTCGCCAGCCGAGGATGCCAGCGCGGCCCTCGAGCACCTCGGGTCGGCGTGGCTCGAGTGGAAGCTCGACGGCGCTCGAGTTCAAGTGCACAAGCGGGGAGACGAAGTGCGCGTCTACTCCCGCCTGTTGAACGAGGTCACTTTGGCGCTGCCCGAAGTGGTAGAGCTGGTACGGGGCATCGACGCTCGTGAGCTGATCTTGGACGGCGAGACCATTGCCTTACGGAAAGACAAGTCACCGCTGCCTTTTCAGGTGACCATGAAGCGCTTTGGCCGCAAGGCGGTCGACCCCAAGTTGGTCGAGACGTTGCCACTCTCGAGCTTCTACTTCGACTGCCTGTACGCCGACGGGAGCCTGCTCGACGCACCGACCACCGAGCGCTTGCGAGCCCTCGGCGCACTCGTACCCAAGGCATCCAGGGTGCCGAGCATCCAGACCAAGGATGCCAAGCACGCAGCGGAGTTCTTGCGCAGCGCCCTCGAAGCCGGACACGAGGGCGTGATGGCGAAGTCCCTGGATGCCAGCTATGAGGCAGGTCGCCGCGGGCAGAGCTGGCTCAAGCTCAAGCAAGCGCACACGCTGGACCTGTTGGTGCTTGCAGCGGAGTGGGGCAGTGGCCGCCGCAAAGGCTGGCTAAGCAACCTGCACCTCGGAGCGATCGATCCCGGATCGGGTCAGCCGGTGATGTTGGGCAAGACCTTCAAAGGGCTGAGCGACCAACTATTGAAGTGGCAAACCGAGGCGTTGCTCAGCCGCGAAATCGAGCGCGATGGTCACACGGTGTACGTGCGTCCGGAGTTGGTCGTCGAGATCGCCTTCAGTGACGTTCAAGCGAGCCCCCAATACCCCGCAGGGCTCGCGCTGCGCTTCGCCCGGGTGAAGCGCTATCGCGACGACAAGTCTCCGAATGAGGCAGATACCCTCGACCGTGTTCGGGCGCTGGCCCCTGACATTTGAGGTTTGTGGGCCAATAGGACCGTCTCAGGGGACGATCGGCGCGCACTCGTGCGCATTCGTTCTTCAGGGTCCATGCAAGGTTACCTTCGTCGCTTCCCAATCAGGAGCTGGGTCGCACTCACGCTCGCTTTGTGTCTGCTCGCCGTTTCTGGCTGGGCTGCTCCTCCTGCAACGTCTTCCAGCGCGACACCCCCGTCGAGCGCAGCTCCGAGCGGTGCGGCTCCCAGCAGCGCAGCTCCCAGTAGCGCAGCGCCGGTCGCTCCAGAAGTGCCGGACGACGTGCAAGAGCTGCGCACGAAGGCCAAGCAGATCGCCGACTTGATCAACGGTGAGCTGGATCTGCTGGTCACCCCGGAGAGCCTGTTCGACATCGACCTCCGCGACGAGCGCGCCGTGCAAGTCGAGGTGAAGCGCCTGGGGCGGGTCTTGGGGGTGAGCAGTGACGCAGCCGACGCCGGTGCCGATGCGGCCACAGGTGCTTCCGCGCAGAAACAGAAGGCCCCGAAGAAGCCAGCGCCCAAACCGCGCGTCTCCCCCCCAAAGAAGCCAAACAAGGCCACCAAAGATCAAGACGAAGCCGCCAGCGCAGACGCCGGTGCCCCCCCAAGCGACGCCGCACCCCCAGCGTCCGCCGACCCGGAGCTATTGACCGCACGCCTGGAGCTAGACCGCGCGCGGCTCGACTTCTTGGAGCTGCCAGAGGAGCGACGCAAAGCCATCCTCAAGCAGCACGCGGATCGCGTCGAAGAGGCAAAGAGCAAGGTCAGCGAGACCGCCCAGAAGATCACGGCGACCGAGGAGACCCGAGCTCAGGCGGAAGCCGCACAGCGACAGGCGCTGGAGCAGGCAGCGCAATCAAAGACCGAGATCTTGCGCCTGCTGAACGAGGAGCGCGCCCGCCTGCTGGGAGTTCGAGTCAAGCAAGCCGACTACGAGAAGGCGCTGCTCGAGCGCGAGAACAAGATCGCGAGCTTCGGCGAGACCAAGCTCGAGTGGCAGCGCAAGACTGAAGAACACGTCGAGCAACGCAAGAAGCTGGAGGCGACGAGCGCCGCGACAGACAAGCTCTACTTCGAGCTGCGCACTGCCCTGCGGAAAGCTCGCGACGAGCTACGCGCGAGCCTGGATGGGCTGAGTGAGAGCGGTGACGACGTCCCGAGCGCCGGTCCGGACAAGGTTCAGTCCGGCGGCGTGGAGCTCGACCGCGACGAGTACGACACACTACGCGAGACGGTCGTCACCCAGGAAGCAGCTCTGCGCAAGAAGGCTCGGGACGTCGTCTGGCGGCAAGCGACCGCACAGCTGGACCTGGTCGAAGCGTTGAACAAGGACCGCTTGGCCTTCTTTGCGCTGATGTCCGCGGATCAAAAGAGCCAGCTGACGAGCTTCAGCACCAGCGGCTGGGACCAGGCGCGCGCGGAGCTAGCCCAGGTGAGTCTGGTAGTTCGTTTTCATATCCGCGCGGCAGTAGAATGGCTCAAGGCTCCGACAACTGGAGCTGCGCGCGGTGTGTTTGCCAGCATCATTTTGCTGAAGCTTGTTTTCTTGCTGGGCTTCTTCGTGTGGTGGCGTCGCCGGGCGGACAAGCTGCTTGAGCTGCTCGAAGAGCGAGCTGAAGAAGAGCGAGCCAAATCCTCGCAGACCCTGTTCGGCCGCTGGGGCCCCGGTGGGATCGCGGTTCTACGCCGGGTACGCACACCCCTCGAAACGCTGCTCGTACTCTGGCTGGCGCTCTCCTTCATCGGCTCACCCATCGTCGATCTGCTGGAGGTGCAGGTGCTCTGGATCTTCGCCAGCTGGATCTTGGGTGGGTCCGTGGCGGTGCTCTTGGTGGACGCGCTCGCGAGTCGCAACGCGAGCATCTACGCAACGAAGCATGACGTAGCAGCTCTACGGCTCCGCACCCTCAGAGTACTGGGCCGCGTGATCGTGTTCTTCGGTCTCGTGCTAACACTCAGCAGTGAGTTGGTCGGCCGTGGAACGCTGCACGACTGGGTACTCAGCACGTGCTGGTTCATCGGCATCCCCCTCGCGCTGGTGTTCGTTGGCTGGTGGCGTGACGTGATCTTCGAGCGGCTCGCGCCGCGGGAGAAGCGGAGCGCACTGGCGGGTTGGGTGGTGACCAACCAGACCGGCTACAAGAGCTTCATGGCTGCCGCGCTCGGCGGCGGCTATCTGTTGTTCCTAGGCGTGATGCGCATCGGGCGCGACTACCTCACCACGGTCACGTTGGTACGCAAGGTGCTCGCGTACCTGTTTCGGCGGGAGCTAACCAAGAAGGCGGAGAGTAGACCGAAGCTATCCCGTATCCCCGAGGAACAGTACTTTGCTCTCTCCCCCGAAACCGAGGCGCAGGAGCTGGTACAAACCGCTGCCGACGCGGAGCTCGAGGCAATCAACGACCGCATCGCTCAGGTCGGTGGCGGCGTGTTCGCGATCGTCGGTGAGCGCGGCTCAGGTAAGACCACGCTGGTGAAGCGCGTGCTGGAGCAACACCCCGACTCGACCTATCAGCGCTGCCCAACCGGCGGAACGATTGAGCTGCTCACGCAGCTGAAACGGCAGTTGAAGCTGACACCAGACGCCGACAACTCGCAGCTCATCGCCGCGCTGGACGGAATCGAGGACGACAACGCGTTGATTGTCGATGACGCTCACCGACTCGTCAAACCGACCATCGGCGGACTACAGGAGCTTGACGAGGTGCTCGCGCTTGCGCGGGACTCCAGCAGGCTCTGTACTTGGGTGTTCGTGTTCGACTCCACAATGTTCGAACTGGTTGAGCGCGCCCGTGGAACGCGACCCATCTTCGACGACGTGATCGTGATGCAGCCTTGGCGAGAGGAATCGATCGCCGAGCTGCTCGAGGAACGAACGAATCAAGCCGGACTCGAGCCGAGCTTCGAAGGCTTGATCGAGGGCGACTTCGACGGTGACGAAATTGAGCACGCGGAGCAGCTGGCAGCCACCAAGCGCGGCTACTACCGGCTTCTCTGGGACTACTCGGCGGGTAACCCCGCCATAGCGCTCCACTTCTGGCGCAAGAGCCTGGGCATCGACGATCAAGGCGAGCTTCAAGTTGGGCTGTTCCGAGCGCCACCCACCGCAGACCTCGAGCAGCTACCCGACGCCGCCTCGTTCGTGTTGCGCGCGATCGTCCGCCTGGATCCTGCAACCGTGGATGCAATCGCCGACACGACGCGCCTCCCCTTACATCAGGTTCTGGACGCCGTGCGCTACGCTGACTTCCGTGGCTACTTGGTGCGTGACGACGAAGGCCGGCTGCGCATCACCTGGACTTGGTTCCGCGCGGTAACTCGCGTGCTGTCACGCCGTCACTTGCTGAATATTTCGTTATGAAACGCCTGAGTCTGCCAATCCTGGGCTATGTGCTATTGCTTCCAGCAGCGGCGCAAGCCCAAACCGAAACGCCGGACGTAGAGAAGATCATCAGCTTCGTCCGCTGGACAGGCGTGCTGGTATCCCTCGGCGTCGTCGTTGGCGCAGGGCTGCTCGTGCGCTTCCTGAACAACATCGTCGTTGGGCTCGGCAATCGCTTCACCAACCGTCGACTGACCTTCCAGAAGGTCGAGTCGTTCCTGAGGTTCGCGATCTACATCATCACCGGCGCGGTGGTGATCGCGCTGAGCTTCAAGCTGACGGACGCAGTCCTCACGCTGGTGGGCGGCACGCTTGCGGTGGCGATTGGCTTCGCGATGCGCGAC
>JACKEB010000025.1 GCA_020633205.1 Polyangiaceae bacterium | reverse complement strand
CCTGGGTAGCTTCGCCTCCCCTTGCTCGACCATCTCGTCGGTCAGCACCAGCTGGCGGTTCGTCGCCGCTGGGTTCAGACGTTTGGCCACGTACACCGCGAGCCCCTCACCCCAGAGCGCTTGGTACATGCGGTCGGGGTGGGCGGGGTCGAACGGAGTTCGGGTGACCAAGTGGTAGACGTGGAATAGCTCGTGGTGAAACAGCGGCGCCAGGTCGACATCCGCCCCGTAGAGGCGAGCGATTTTGTCGACCCCGAAAAGCAGCACCGGCTTGCCATCCACTTCGCGCACGGCTCCGTCGAAGGCGTCCAAAGAAACTGTGAAGTACACCGTGCCGTCCCAAGCGAAGTCCGGAAACGCCCGTTGAAAGCTGGCTTGGTGTGCCGGCAAATCCCTCCGGATATTCTGACTGATCGCGCGCATGCTCGGAATCAAGGGTGCCGCACCCTCCAGGAACTCGCTGACACGCGCGTTCAGGTCAAAGGGCACGCTCGGATCCTTGCTCAGCACATTCGCTGAAAACACGGCTGGGTGCTGCTTGGGCATCCCCGCTAGAAACAGTTCGACCCTCCGAGCTGGAGGCTCCGACTGAGCAGCTTCCCAGTAGCTCCACCACTCCGGCATCAGATCGACGACCTGATAGTTTGACGCGTGGCCCTGTTGCGTCACCTCGGGCGCTTCGTCAGCGGGTGCAGACGGCGCTGGGCGGGGCTGCGGCGCTGAGGACACAGGTCGCGGGGAACAAGCCAAGGCCACGCAGCCGACACACGCCAACAACCCGGGCAACCTCATCCGTCCATCTCTCAGCATTCCGCTCATGTGCAGCTCTTCGCTAAGGCTCGCTGAATATTTCAAGGCAGTCGTCGATTTCGAAGATGGGTTGATCGACGCGCTGGAGCCCCGCGCCGTGTGGATCGGCCGCGAGACCCACTCAGGAAAGCGTGTCATACACTTCCACGCGGATTCAACTTCCATCACTGAGGGCGAGGTCCTGAAGTACTGCGAGACGCATGCCACTGGCAGGCGGAGCTCACGGTGACCCACGACCCGGCGTGGGAGATCTTGCACCGCTACTGACTACCAGTTCTCTCCAAAGGGCCTCAGGTCGAGCTCGAACGTCCACGCGCTCTTCGGTTGCTGCGTGAGGTTGTAGGCTGCTTCGGCGATGGCAGCCGGGTCGAGGGTCGTTGGTTGCTGGGCATCGTTGGGCTCGGCGATTTGACCGTCGATGATCAGCAGGGAAACGTGAACGCCCTTGGGCCCCAAGTGGCGCGCCATGGCTTGAGCGAGGGAGCGCTGCGCGGCCTTCGCTGGCGCGAACGCGGTGGTAAACGGCTTGCCCCGCAGAGAAGCGGTTGCGCCAATCACGACGATGTTGCCCGCGGCTTTCTCGAGCATGCCCGGGATGACTTGCTTGGAACTCAGGAACGCGCCGAGCGTATTCACGCGCCACGACTGCTCGAACGCCTTGGCGTCGAGCTCTTCGATGTTCCCCCAGGTACCTGAGCCGGCGTTGAAGACCAGAACGTCTACCGCTCCCAAGTCGTTGGTGACCGCGCTGAAGGCAGCCTTGACCGCGGCTTCGTCGGCCACATCGCAAGCATACGCGCGGGCGTCGCTTCCAAGCTCTTTCACCAGCTTCTCGGAGAACTCCGTCTTGCGCGAGAGCAGCGCCACGCTGTAGCCCGCCGCGTGAAAGCGCCGCGCGAACGCAGCGCCATTCTTCGGACCAATACCAACGACGACGCAGACCGGCTTGCTCATCGTGCTTGGTTAAGGCTGGGCACCGGCGGGTTACAAGTCAGCAATTGTTCAGTTGCGGAACTTCGAGGTTATCCGCGCGCACGTTCATTCTATAGTCGTGGCTTGCTCATGCGCCCGACCCAGCTCCTGCTCATTGCGGCGTGCCTTTGCGCCGGCTGCAGCACCACGGTGCACTACGGTTCGACGGTCACGGTGCGAGCCGATCAGGTGAAGAACCTGGGATCGCGCCCGTTCAAGCTCGTCTCAACCGGGCTGAAGGCAAGCGCTCACGCGCCGGTGGACGACCCAAAGTCCGCAGAGCTGGCGATCGCGGCAATGGACAGCTTGGTGGCACAAGCCAAGCTCGGTCCGAATCAAGCGCTGAGCAATGTATCCCTCGAGCAGGGCGTGATCGAAGAAGAGGGCAAGCCTGCGGTGCGCGTCGTGACGTTGCGCGCCGACGTCGTGGAGTTTCTGCCTGAAGGTCCGCCTCACGCGACCTCGGAGGCGCCATGAGCGCGGTCGGTCGCCTCTTGGGCTACGTGGCGCTCGCGCTGACGTGCGTCGCTTGTGGGGGCACCTCTCCCCCAAAATCGAGCTTTGAATATGCCTTGCCCGCATTTTCCACGGAGCTTTCCCAGGCGAACTTCGAGTATGTGAAATTTGGTGCGGTGGGGCGCGTGTCCATTCCAGGGCAGCGCGAGCAGATGAAGCAGAGCGTGGAGCTCGGCTTGGTGAACGAAGCACTCACGCAGATTTGGGCACAAGCACCGCCGGGTGTTGGCTTGGCCCTGACCAACGTCGTGGTCGTGATCACGGAGAAAACGGAGACCAAGGAGGCGGTGTTCACCTCCACCAAGACCACGAAGAGCGATCTCGAGTTGGTCATCCGCGCGGATATCGTGCGCTTCAAGGATCCGGCGCGCTTCAAGGACACGGCGCGCTTCAAGCAGGACGCGCCGTGAAGCGGTGGCTACTGCCCTGCGCGCTCGCGCTGTTGGTTCCACAAGTGGCTTCTGCGCAGAGCACCGACGCTCCGACGACGTTCAGCACCAGTGATCGCGTCGAAGAGGTGCAACGTTCGTCATCCATCGAGTTCAGCGTTGGGACCTTCCAGATGTTCGATTCGACGAAGGTGTTTCGTTACAACGACGACGTGCAGCTGATCCCGACCAGTGCTGCCAAAGCGGTACTGGAGTATTTCATCACTCAGTACTGGCGTGCGGTGACGATGTACGACTTGCCGCTCTCGACCGAGAAGCAGATCGTCGCCGGAGAGATCCGGGAGCGCGTGTTGCCCTCGGTGTGGAGCTTCGGCCTCGAGTGGGCGCCGTTTCAGTTTGCGATCCGCAGCAACGCGCAGCTCGAGCTCGAAGGTATGGCGCTCGGCGGCTTCGAGGTGAGCGGCGATCAGCGCTTCGTGCCGAGTCTGCTTGGGCGCATGCACCTATCCGCGTATTCCTCCGCGGATAATACGGGCTTCGGTGTGTACCTTGGAGTGCACTACATGGCTGTCGCGAACCGCATCGGGCCGCTCTACGGCGTCGGCTACCGGTTCTGAGCCCCTCAGTTCGCGGGCAACTCGAGGTGCGCAAGCCCGACTGATGGGACGGACGATGTCACGCTGCCACCGGCGTAGATGGTGCCGCCGATCCACAGGCTCTGATTCCCGAGGCTCACCGTGTTCACGCTGATGGCCCCCAACCCGCCGCCTACCGCACGGAACTGCCCGTCCTTGTAGTAGAGCAAACCAAAGCCGCTCTTGTCGTCCAGGTCAGCAGAGCCTGCGAGCAAGATCCCGCCGCCTGGCACCGGCCGGATGTCGTTGAAAGAGAAAGCAGGATCGGGGGTGAGGTTGCTCCCGGAAGTCGCCAGCTCCTGCCACGTCGAGCCGTCGAACGCACCGAGCAGGTACGCACCGTTGCCCTCGTCGTAACAGCTCGCGTAGACCGTGTCGCCACTGACTGCCAGCGCCAGCACCTGGCCAGGCATGCCGTCGCCAAGGGCCGACCAGGCGCCTTCGTGATAGCGCGCCACGCGATTCGCCTCGAGGCTACCGATATGGGTGAAGGCACCGGCGACGATCACATCTCCGTTGTCGGCGAACGCGAACTCGCTGACCGGGCCATCGAATTCACCATCGAGAGTATTCAAGGACGTCCCGTCCCAAGTCGACACGGATCCCGTTAGGCCCATGCCGGAGATCCACAGCGTGTCGTCAGGCGCGTAGGCCAGAGCCATCAGCGGATCGAGCACGATGTTGCCGATCGCCGACACGAGCGTGCCGCTGTCATTGGTGAACACCTTGCCTTCCGCGTCACCTACGAGCGGGAAAACCATGCACCCCACCGCTAGCTGACCGGTGCTACTGACAGCGAGTCCTGGACAGTACGCATCGCTCGGGATCGTATCCGCGAGGTTCTCCCAGCCGTTCGGGGTGTAGTGGATCACCCGACCCACTGCCGGCGCACCCGAAACGTGACTGAAGGTACCAAGTCCATAGACTTCACCGCACGCGTCGCCTCCCGTCGCCATCTGGTCAACGGAGCCGCCGATGCCTAGATCGCCGCTACCTACCGGCTGCCAGCCCGCAGCATCTCGGGCGATGATTGACTGTGACAGCACCCCGCCCATCCCGGGAAAGCTGCCGCCCAAGAGCGATCCGCTGGCGGTCTGCACGATGCGCTGCTGGCCCATATCCCACACGGCCGACGGTCCCTCGTCGCCGCACACGACCTGATTGAACCAAGGGCTCACGGAGCTGCCGCCTGGGTTCAGCTCCTGCCACGCGCTGCCGTCCCAGCGGGCCGCTGAGCGGGTCGGGACGCTTCCGGCGTCTCCTTGCATCCCACCGGCCGTGTTGAAGCAACCGACGACGTCGATCACACCGTCATGCGCTACGAAGTCACTCACGACACCACGAGTAGCGTACTGCGCCAGTCCACCGCCGACGGTTTGCCATGCGGAACCGTCCCAGTGAGCCAGTCCGCCCGCTTCGCCGAGGTCACCCAGCGCACCACCCGCGTAGAGCTCGCCGCCAGCGGTCCGGCGCAGCGCGTAGACAAGGAACGCCGACGGGAAATCGTAGGCCTTCCATTGGGTGCCGTCGTAGCCGGCTGCCTTCTGAGCCGTTACACCGCCCACGTTGACGAAGGCTCCGGCGACCAGCACCTCACCATTCCCCACGGTAACGTCGTAGACAGGTCCGTCTGCCGCTCCCCCCGGGGGTTCGGACCAGCTGAGCCCATCCCACAACGCAAGGTGTTCGACCTTGGGCGTTCCAGCCATCTCGAAGTTCCCCGCCACCCACAGCACTCCGTTGTTCCAAGCGAGTCGGCGAACTTGACCCTTGAAGGATCCAATCGACGCGAGCCCGCTTCCGGTGTCGATCCAAACCTCGCCATCACGCTCGCCAAAGGAGTCGTTGGTCGCCAGGGCCAGCGCGCCATCGCCCGCGATGGCGACGGCACTGAAACCATCTTCTGGTGCTGGGAGCTCCCAAGTGGTGCGCGCAGGCGCCCACGCGCTGCCATCCCAACGCATCAGTGGTGGAACCGAAGTACCGCCGAAGGAGTCGAACGCGCCGGCCACGACCCAGCTGCCGTCCACGTCTTGAGCCATGTCGTAAACCACTGGGGCGTTGCCGTACTTGTGGCCGAAGCCCGAAATCGTGAAGCGACCATCCCAGGTCCCCTGATCGAGAGTCGCCGCGTCGACGGTCGCGCAGCTGCTCACGCCAGCGGTGCCTCCAGTCCCCGCGCTGCCGGCGCTCCCAGCGGTCCCAGCACTCCCAGCGACGCCCGCAGTCCCCCCGCTGCCACCACCGGCGCTGCCAGCCATGGAGCCCCCGACACCCGCCGTGCCTCCACTCCCAGAGACGCCACCAGCGCCTCCCGTTTCCCCGAGGGAACGGTTCGGTTCATCGTCGCTGCCACACCCAGTGAGCAACAACATCAGGGCGCAGACGGAAGCAGTGCGAAGGGTCATGGCCGTGAGCATGACGTCCCCAGCGCATCGAGGGTAGTGCAGGACTGCACAAATCACCTCGCATCAGTGCACCAAAACGTGCATATCTGACAGATATGGACTACCAGCAGCTGTCCCAGGAGTTCCTGCGTGCACTCCGCGGCGCGCGATCCCAGACGGCTTTCAGTCGCCGCTTGGGCTACTCCACGAACGTCGCCTACGGCTGGGAATCTGGGCGGCGCGCCCCCAACACCAGCGAGGTGTTGCGTGCTGCGGCCCGCATTCGCCTAGACGTGGCGGGGGCGTTCGAGCGCTTCTTCCACCCCCGCCCGCCGCCGGAGCTGAGCGACTACGAAGCGACGAGCCCTGCGTATGTGGCCGCAGTGCTCCGCGCGATGCGCGGCACGAACTCGATGCAGTCGATCGCTGACCGCGTGGGGCTGAGTCGCCCTGCAGTCAGTCGCATCCTCTCCGGAAAGACCGAGGTGCGGCTACCACTGTTCTTTCAACTGGTCGACAGCATGACCAGGCGCCTGCTCGATCTGATGAGTGACTTCGTCGACGTGAGTCAGCTCCCGGCGGCAGGTGAAGAGTGGCAACGCATCGAGGCGCTGCGCCGCCTCGCCTTTCAGAATCCGCTGTCTGAAGCGGTTCCACGCTTCCTCGAGCTCGATGAGTACGCCGCTCAGGCCGGACACATTCCCGGCTGGATCGCCGAGCGGATGGGGATCTCCCAGGAGGACGAGGAGCGCACGCTGCAGGATCTCGAGCTAGCGGGCATCATTCGCTGGGACGGCAGCCACTGGAGACTAGAGAAGCAGCGCTCAATCGATACCACGCGGAATCCCGAGCTTGGCCGTCGTATGCTTGAGTATTGGACGGAGCGCAGCCGGGCGCGTATCGCCTCTGCAGGCGACGGGCGCTTCTCCTACCTGGTTTTTGGCTGCGACGACGCAACCCTGACAGCGATCAATGACCTGCGCCTGCGCTTTTACCGTGAAATGCGTGCGCTCGTCGCGGCGGCGCCTACAGCAAGCCGGGTGATGGTCGCCACGGTGCACCTGTATCCCCTCGACGTTGGCACAGGTGACACGAACACTTGAGTAGTTGTGTCACGCGGGGTCTGGTCCAACGATTACGTGACATGCTCCGCGCACACGCCTCTCTCGTCGCTACCCTATGCCTGCTGGCGCTGGGGTGTCGGCGCGAGCCGGCACCAAGTAAAGGCGATGGGGAGCCGACGCCGGAGTCGTCGCTCCCGAGCGTCGACTCCCTGTTGAAACGCGCGACCAAGAAGCGGCGACTTGGTGGCCTCGACGCAACCTTCTACGTCACGGCGGACACCCACTTCGGATACGGCGTGCCCAAAGACGCGCCGACAGATCGAGACGTGTTGGCGCTCCCGCTTGGCGTGGAAAAGACTCACCAGGTCGCCCTCGCGGCGATGGACAAGCTCCCAGGTCGACCCTATCCGGCTAGCATCGGAGGCGTAGTCGGCACTCCACTCGGCGTGTTGATCGCTGGCGACCTCACCGAGAGCGGCCAAAAGGAACAGTGGGCCGCGTTCCTCGAGTACTACGGTTCCTCGAGGAAACTACCAATGTACGAGGGCGTGGGTAACCACGACTTCTGGGACGTTCGCCAGCAAGCGATCAAGCGCCATGGCGCGCTCTGGTACTCCTGGGATTGGGGAGATCTTCACGTCGTTTGCCTGGGTGAGGCACCGGACTCGAAGACACTGAGCTGGCTCGAGAAGGACCTCGCCTCCCTGGAGAAGGACGTGCCGATCGTCATGTTCCTCCACTTCCCCTTCCAGGGCCCCTACTCCAAGACCTGGTTTACCCGGGACAAGTACGACGACAAGCTCTTCGACGTCATCCAAGGCTACACGGTGCTTGGCTTCTTCCATGGCCACTACCATGGGAGCGGTCGCTACAAGTGGCGCGGGTACAACGTGTACAACGTCGGCTCTGCCAAGCATCGCTGGCATAGCTTCGGGGTTGCGCACGTGACCGACACGGAGTTCACCGTCGCGTCCTGGGACTACGATCGGAACGCCTGGGAATGGTGGCAGAAGACGACCTACCGAAAGTCCTCCCCCCCAAACCGTTAGGGTCCAACAAATAGCGTCGTCAGCGCAGACCAGCGGCCATGGGCGCGCCGCAGTCCTTCTCGTCCACCATCTTGATTAGGTCGAGACAGGTGTGGTTGGCGAACGGATTGCAGTAACCGGACGCGCACTGCTCGTGCTTTCCATCCGCGCACATCTCCCCGCCAGCGAGGGCGTCGACGCAATCGCCTTCCTTGCAGAAGTAGCCGAGCCCACATTGCACGTCGTAGCCACCGAGCAACTCGCAGTGGTCGCCGGGGCTGATCGCAGTCTGACAAGTGCCCTGGTAGGGCTCCGTTCCGACTACAACGTCGTCACGAACGTCGCAGTACAGGCCCGCCCGACAGATCTCGTTCTCGGTTGCGCCGTTGCCCACCTCGCAGTTGGCTCCTTCGGGCAACGCGGTGGTGCGTTGGCAGGTGCCAAGGCCGATGACCTGAAATAGGCCTCCGCAGCTCATGTGCACGTTCGCGTTCGTCGAGGGCCTACAGTCGGAATCCACCGCGCAGTTCTGGCCTTGGATCTTCTTCCCCTGGAACACCAAGCCACACGCACGCAGACCGTCGAAGTTCTCGAGGAACTGTCGAGCCGTCGGAGTGCAAATCCCGAGCAGCGCCTCCAAGCTTACCTGACACTGGTCAACGTACTCAGGGTGATAGGTCTTGGCGGTGGTGGCGACTGCTTGCACTTCTTTCGCGCAGTCGTTGAGGTACTTGGTACGGCACGCGGCTTGGTCGAACGAATAGAGTTGTTCGCAGCATGGCTTGGCTGCGTTGCAGTAGAGGTCCGCGGTCGCGCTGCAAAACTCAGTCAAGTCGAGCAACATCCCCCCGGAACCGCCGCTACCAGCAGCGCCGGCCGCGCCGCCTGTCGCACCGGCACCGCCCACCGCGCTGGTTCCTCCATCAGGCGCCCCGCCCACGCCGCCGGAACCACCGCCGGCTGAGCCACCGGAGGCGCCAGCGCTGCCGGCGTTTCCGCCTCCTCCCGTACCCGCACTACCCGCGGAGCCGCCGGTGCCCCCTGAGGCGCCGCTGCCGCCGCCTCCAGAGAACTCGCTGCCGCCGCAGGCAACGAAGAGCAAACCACCAACGACGCCAACGGCACCAAGACTCAAGAACCTCTGCATAAGCCCGAACCTGTCTAGTCCTCACGCGAGAACACGCGATAGACCCATCACGAATCGCGCCAACATGCGCAACGCCCAAACCCGCAAAGAAGCGGGACACTCGAACCCTGAAAGCATAGCTCGTGTGGACCGCTCATCACACGCGCGACGTGAACATCACCGCTCTCTCAGAACGTGGTGTGACTGATTCGCCACGTCGGTCCCCGCGACACTCGCATGTGGGATCATGTATGCCGGGAACCCGGGATGGATCCGCGCGCGTTTCTCCGCGGGGATTTGTTTCTTGTTCGCGCCTCCCGGGCGCGATTTACCGTGAAGCCGAAACAGGCCGGAACGGCGATTCCCTGGGGCATCGGCCGGCGCTCGCCCGCAGGGAATTCGCCCCCCAATACCCAACGACGAATGGCTCTCCGAGGTTCCTTCGGGTTAGTGGCTATGGCTTTTCACAGGATGCGCAGGATGGCACCTCTACAACTGTGGAGCGATTCCGACGACTGGCGCTTGGCCTTGGGTTGGTTTGTGTGGGCTGCGGGCCTGTTGGACAGCCTGAAGCGGCACCTGGCTCGCCCTCACCCCCAAAAGCTGCCGTTGCGGCCAATAGCGAGCACACTGCGAAATGCCCAGCGTGGGCGCCGATCGAACTGGGGGACGTCGAGCTTGGCGACGACGCGGCGCTGAGCATCGAACGGGGGGCAATGCGGATCGAGGAGTTGCTTGCCGACGGTGAACTCGCCCGAGCGAGCGCACTCGGGAACGCAACGTCGCGCGCTTGCGAAGCGACCGAGGCTGACCTCAGCCAAGACGCTGCTCAGAACCTTCGGCGGGTCTTGTCGAACCTACGTGCAGCTTCCCACGCCCCCCTTGCTGGGGCCGACTATGTGACCCGAGCCCGAACACTGGATGCAAAGCACAAGTCGGCGAAAGCCCATGCTGCCTGGGACCGCGCGTTGATGGCGTACCTCCGGGAAACGGGATTCGAAGCGCAGCGCATTCGCTTGCAGGACACCACGGTACCCTTGGTCGAGAAACGGGGCTGTGCTCCTGAGGTTCGCGTCGAACGTCCCACACGAACCTCGCTTAGCGTCCAGATCATTGATGCGGGCGAACGCTACTACTGGGAGCTCGAGACAAGCGCGGGCGAGTCGTTGTTCGCCGGGGAAGCACGCTACGTGAAGGCTGTGGCAGAAGACGCTTGGCTGGTATTTCGTGACGAAGCAAACCTGATGCACGCCGACGGAAGGGTCGAACGCCTGGGCAAGGTCGACTGCCAACCACTCTTCCAACGGATCGATGAGTGGTTGATCGGGGGGGCTGGTGGACAAGCGCACGCACTGAACCTGGAGCACCCTGAACGCTCCTTCGCCTTCCCTCTACGTGGAGCGACACGACTGGAGGCGACCCGGGTTGGGAAGTACCTCGAACTGTGGCGGGTAGCCGACGGTGACGAACGCACCCTGCTCATTTTCCCTACGGCTTCAGAAACACCACGCAGAGAGGCGTGGAGCGACGACAAGCTCCCTCAGGACGCTGATGTCCGGCTCTTTGACGTCCCACATTGGGGAGCGGTCTTGGTCGAGCGCAAGGTCGTCACGGACCCAAAACTACCGATGGGCTTCAACTTCGAAGTCAATGCGATCCAGCTACAGACTGGCAAACGCTTGGCTCGACAGCTGTGGCCACCGACCGAGTCCACCACCCCCGCGGCGACTCTCGACCCTCGCCACGGATTAATCGTGGTCGGCGAAGGTAAAGACGTCATTGCCACGTCCCTCGGTTCGGGTACCTCCCGGAAACTTCAAGCAAACGAAGTCGATGGCCAGGTGGAGCGCCTTCGGGTGACACGCGATGGCCTGTTGTGTACCGATCAGGTTCAATTGGGACGCTACTACAGCTGCGACCTGAGAGTCACTGCAGACCTGGTCGGGGCGGGACGTCATCGAGCACACAACCGATTCTGCCTTGGCAACGCGGATGGCGTTTGGAGCGGAGTAGTGGCGCCCCGACGCGGCTTCGTCCACCTTGGGAGTGAGGGACGCACGGTGGTGTATGGCGTGTGCGGGCAACGGCTCTCGCCGGACGGGGCGAGTGCAGCCTTCATGGAAGTCAAGCCGCGCACGGGCGACGACGAACCGTTCCGAGGAGCCCTGCTGATCCTCGTCGACACCAGAACCCGGCGTGAACTCTGGAGCCATCCATTGCCCGGAGAAACCGAGCCGAGGTACGCCTTCATCGGCTCCGAGTTCTCCCCCGACGGCGCCCACATCGCGAGCGTCTTCGGCGGCCAAGTATCGGTCTTTCGCACCAGTGACGGCACACCGCTCAGCGGAAGCGTTCCCGCACCCAACCTAAACGGCGTCATCTGGCTCGACGAGACCACGTTCTCCGGCGGAAACAGTGATGCGCCCGTTTTCAGTATTGTGGGACGGACATTGCGCCAAGCAATGCGCGTCAGCGCAGATGCTGGGCGCGAGATGTGCCTGTTTGGTTCGTTGCTCACTCCTGGTTCCGTGTGCCGCAGCCTGACGCGAAAGAAGCCGTGAAGCGGACTCTGTTGCTTGGAGCATGCGTGCTGCTGTTCGGCTGCGGGCCTGTTGGACAGCCTGAAGCGGCACCTGGCTCGCCCTCACCCCCAAAAGCTGCCGTTGCGCCGTCGGTCGCTTGCCCAAGTTGGAGGCCTATCGATCTCGGTCGAATGAACTTCGCGTCGTCGGGGTCGAGCGCTGCGGAGCCGACGCCTGAGGCGATCGACGATGCGTTGCAAGCCGGTGAGCTACTGAGAGCCGGTGTGCTCGCGAATCAGGCATGGCAACACTGCCTCGCGGAAAAACATCTGACAACGCAGAGCGCCTCACGCCTAAGGCAAAGCTTGGCACGGACCCGAGCGGCGTTGAGCGCGCCGAAGCGAGGGGCCGAGTACGTGAGCGAGGCTCAGCGACTCAGTACTGCGAAGCAACCTGAGGGCGCACGTGCCGCATGGGCGCGGGCGCAGATCGCGTATCGTCGGGAAACCAAACAGGCTCCGGTGCTGGCTCGAGAAGTCACCCCCTCAACTCCAGGGCAGGACCTCTGCGCACCATCACTGGTCGCGCCGGCGGTTCCGGGGACGCGCCTGGAAGCATGGGAGCTCGCGAGCAAGCCTCAGCAACGCCTCTGGAAGCTGTTCCGCGCGGATGGAAGCGTTCAATTCTCAGGCCGAGCACGGGCGGTATGGCCCATCACCACCGAGAGCTGGTTGGTCGTCGGGGAGCAGGTGAAACTCTGGCGCGAAAAGCACCCGCCGCTCGCCCTCGGTAGGCCGAGTTGCGAGTCCAGGTTTCGTCGCCTAGGAGACTGGTTGATCGGCTCGGTGCAGGACGGCACAGCGTGGGTGATCAACTTGAGCAACCCTGAGCGAACCTTCACGCGAGCGACCGAGGCGGGTGGTGATGTCACCGCTGCCCGCGTCGGTCCATACATCGCCGTGGAACAGGACGTGGACGCAGGCGTGCGCACCCAGTTCATCTTCCCCGAGGATATGACAGACCCGGACAGCCAAGTTTGGACGCCACCGGATTCACTTGCAGGCCCCGAGCTCTCGTTCTCCTACCTGAAGAAGTGGGGGGGCGTCCTGCTGCGGCGCTCCGTCTACTCGGACGCAGCCGCGCCTGTCCGAGGCTGGCTGATTGAAGCGATTCAGCTCGACTCTGAGAAGCGCCTCGCGAGCCTGGTCATGCCGGTGAGCGTGGTGACTTTACCCGCGGCGACGCTGGACCCACGTTTCGGCTTGGTGGTGGCCGGCGAAGGCAGGGACGTACGGGTCGCCGCGTTTGGTGGCAATTCCGCACGCAAACTACCGGCGGAAGAGATGGTGGGGCAGATCACCCACATCGCAACCCCGGATGGCTTGGTGTGCACGAACCAGGTCTACATTCGTTACTACTCGTGCGCGATGCACGTAACGGCCGACCTAACGGGCGCCGGACGCCAGCGCGCCGCGAACCGCTTCTGCCTGAATAGCGCTGCCGGCCCTTGGTCAGGGGTGGTGACTCCCGAGCCTGGCCTGGTGCACATTGGGAGCGGCGGCGCAAACGTCTCCGAAGTCTGCGGCGAGCGCATGGCGGCAGACGGGTCGATGGCGGCGTTCCTTGAAGTGAAGCCGAAGCGGGGTGCTGAGGGGCCGTACGCGGGTGCCGTCGTCGTGGTCATCGACACCAAGACAGGGCGTCGCCTGCGGCGCCTGCGAGTACCAGGAAAAATGTTCGATCCACAGCCGTTCATCGACGTGAGCTTCTCGCCCGATGGAGCGTTCGTGGGGGTGCTGTTCAACCGTCTGGCGCAGGTCTACCGCTTGAGCGACGGCGCACGAGTGGGCCAAGACTTGCCAGCGGACGGCTGGAGAGCGTTCGCGTGGCTCAGTAGCTCAGCGTTTTCCGGAGGAAACACGGGAGATCCCGTCGCCGAGCTGCAGGGAGACGCCTTTCGCTTCCCATCGACGGCGCCGGGGTCAAGGGCTGAGCGCTGCGTGTTCGGTGAACTCGTGACGCCGGCGGAGGTCTGCACAGCGCAGGAACACACGGCGCAAGAACACGCGGTACCCGAACAATCCGCAGAAAAGTCGCAGCCCTGAACGGCCGCCGACGGGCGCTCCAAGCGAGCGGCCAAGTCGCGTTGCTGTGCTAGATTGGGGTCGCTTTTATGGCCGCCCCTCCCCTGGCTCTCGACGGCGGCGAGAGCTCTTTCGTCGGTCACGAAGAGCATCTCGCGTGCTTGACCCACGCGATCACCGAGGGCCGCTCGTTGGCCATCATCGGCCCGCCCGGGGTGGGTAAGACTCGCTTGGTCTCCGAGGCGCTCCGGAGAGCGCAGACAACGCTCTTGGTCGTGGGTCTCTCGGGGGTGAGGGAACCAACGGAGCTCGTCGCGCGCGTAGCTGCCGCGCTGGGCATCGCCGGAACGACGGGCACCTCTGCGGAGGCACTGGCGCGTGTCGAGCGCGAACTGTCACACACCACCCGTATGTTGGTGCTCGACGGCTGCGAGTCGCTATGCGCAGAAGCGGATGAACTCATCACACATTGGTTCGAAGCGTCCCCTACGCCGTTCATCCTAACCAGCCGACGGCGAACGGGCGCGCCTTGTGAGCAGCTGGAGCTCCCTCCCCTGGGCGTCGAGGCAAGCATCGACGCAAACGTCGCGGATGCATGGTCAGAAGCCGCTGAGCTGCTGCGTGTGCGAACGCTCGAACTCGCGCGGATCCGCCTCGGAGGGGACGAACGGGAAGCCGTAGAGCGTTTGGTCAGGTCGCTCGGCGGATTGCCGCAAGCCATCGAGCTAGCAGCGCCACGACTTGGGGTGTTGCTGCCGGGTCAGCTGCACGCACGCATCGAACATCTGAGGCGCGACACGGACCATGACCTGGACGCGTCGATCGCGACCTCCTTCGACCTGCTAGAGGGAGACGGTCAGTCGTGCCTCCTCGCTTGCGCAGCGTTCCCCGGAGGAACCGATCTCGAGGGTCTCGAACAGGTTGTGGCCCCTGAGGTGGACGCGATCTCCGGCTTGATGGCAGCGCGCAATCACTCCCTTCTGATGGTGACCCGTCAGCCTGGCCACTTGCGATACGTGCTTTCACGAAGCGTTCGGGACTGGCTGGTCGCTCACGCCCGAAGCGTCGGAACGTGGCACGTGATCGAAGCCCGTCACGCAAACTACTGGGCGAATCGCGCCGCCACGGCGGTGCTGGAGACGAACGCTTCCCAGGACGAAGCAGCCAACCTCAAGGCTGCCTTCGAGACGTGCTTGCTGCTGGATCAGCACGGCGCGGCGGAGGTCGCGCTGCGGCTGGCCAGCCCCGGCTACGGGTTACCCTACACGGCGGCGCGCGATTTGCTCGCTCGCGTCGACATCAGCGAACTCCCCACGCTGCAGCGCGCGAAGGTGAGGCTCAAGTCTGGGACCTTCAATCGATTCCTCGCGGAATATCGTCAAGCCGAGTCGGACCTCGAAGACGCGCGAGCGCTCGCGCTCAAAGCAGAAGACGCGCGCATCGAAGTCGAGGCGCTGGTCGGTCTCGGGTGCAATGCCTCTGCCCAGTCTCAGTGGGAACGGAGTCGAGCGTTGTTTGCCGAGGCACAAGTGGCCGGAGATGACGGATCTGGCCACGCGCTGACCCTTGCGATGGTGGGCAACACCCACGTCAATCAAGATGCGTGGAGCGTCGCGGAGCCGCTGTTTCGCGAGAGCATTTCCGTGGCTGTCCAGCGAGCTGACGCCTTCGCGGAAGCGTTCGCGCGCCTCTCTCTTGGCGTCTTGCTAGTGGAGCGGGGCGCCTTCGATGAGGCATTCGGCGAGCTGGTTGACGCCATGGGCATCATCGAGTCCGGGCGCTCCATCCGCTTCATGAACTCAAGGCACTTGACCGCCGTCGCGCTGAGTCACATCGCGCGGGTGAGGCAGGAGACGGGCGACAGCTCTCGGGCGCTGGTCGACTTCCATCGCGCGCGACGTATCGCCGACGCGGAAGGTGCGAAGCGTGCCGAAGCCTTTGCGTTGTGCGGGCTGATTGGGCTCTTGCTCGAGCTCGGTGAGTTCCGCGCAGCGGAAGACGAAATCCGCGTCGCGCTGCCGCTGATCCGGGAAAACGGCCGAGACTACGAAGGGGTGATGGTGACGCTACGTGGAGTGTACTACGCGATGCAGGGCCACCAGAGCGACGCAGAGCGGCTCTTTGCCCACGCCGCGCAGCTCTTGGAGCGTGATCGTCGTAAGGTCTTCGCCGCCGTGCTCGACGTACTTCGCGGTCATGAGTTGCCGCAAGGAAGCGAACTAGAAGGCTTTGCCGACGTGCGCCTCGCGCGGCGCCTTCGCGCACGGTTCTTCGTCAAGCCACCGGAGAAGCCGCTCCTGGTGGCGAAGGACGCATCGTTCTTCCGGCTCTCCGATCAAGCTCACAACGTCGCTCTCGGGAGGCGGCGTGCCGTGCGAGGCGTACTGCGAGCGTTGGTCGCGGCGCGCCACGCTCAGCCCGGAGTTGCGCTATCCGTTGATGACTTGATCCGCGCGGGCTGGCCGGGTGAGCGCATCCTGCCCTCCGCCGCAGCGGGGCGGGTCTACACGGCGATCGCCACGTTGCGCCGGATGGGCCTTCGCGGGGTCGTCGAACAGAACGGCGCCGGGTATCTGATCCCCGCCGAAATCCCGCTCCTCGTGCACGAAGACGCGTGAGCTGAGACCAAACTTTCAGATCGGTTTCAGGCGCTCAACGAGCCACTTTCCACCATGGTTTGGCCATGACGATGCGATGGCGATGCTTGGCAGGCTTGATTCTTCCACTGACGCTCAGCGGTTGCGGTAGCGACGAAGTCGCACATTCTGCTCCGTCGAGCGGCGGCACCGCGGGTACGGCGGGCACCGCGGGGAGCGGTGGAACCAGCGGCAGCGGAGGAACGGCTGGAACCGGCGGCACTGCTGGCAGCGAAACCGGTGGCACGGCTGGCACCGGCGGGAGTGGTGGCTGCGTGACCCTCACGCCAGAAGACACATCGCTGTACTTCGGCAGCTTCGGCGCCTTCGCACTCCAGGCTCGCGTCGACCATCCACTCGCTGGCTACGCGAAGACCCGGCTCGCACTCGAGCTGTACGACGAAGGTAGCGGCCTGCCGGCAGGCAGCTACGACTTGAGTCAGTCGCCCGACGACAACTACGGCACCTGCGAGCACTGCGTGTTGCTCGTGGCCTACGACGAAGTGAACCGACCCCGCCGTGTGTTCTTCCAAAAGTCGGGAACCATGAAGCTCGACAAGCTCGACTTCTTCGAAGGCGCCGGTGCGGGCAGCGTTGACTCGGTGCAGCTCGTGGAAGTGACTCAGAACGCCGACTTGAGCTGGAACGAAGTGCCGGGCGGCACCTGCTTCGATTTGCCCTCTTGGTCCTTCGATACCACACCGGTGAACGGCGGCGAGTGCGATAGCGCGGAAGACTGCCCGAACGAAGCTTGGCAGGTCTGCGACGTCGAGACGCACAAGTGCGTGGCCTATGAGTGCAGCCTCACCTTCGACCCGCCGTTTTGCGATGAAGGGCAGCGCTGCATGTCCCAGATTGGCGCGTTGATCGAGCGTGATGAAGGGGGTTCAGCCGCTGGCGCTTGCTACACCGAGTGCACGCAGCACGCCTCAGGCGTCTGCGCCGAAGGCGAAGTGTGCTTCCCCCTCGGACCCGTTCAAGAGACCGGCGTTTGCATCGCCACGGGAACCGCTAAAGTCGGGGAAGCCTGCACACCGTCAGACGTTTCCACAGGCTGTGAGGCAGGTGCGTTCTGCACGGGTGATCCGTCGCGCTGCCAGAAGGCATGTGACTACCTCACTGACAAGGGCGACTGCCCGAGTGGGACGTACTGTTCGCAGATCAACCTGTGCGAACCCCTGGCCGTCGGTGATCAGGCGCCGGTGGGCACTGAGTGCGAGACGTCCAGCCCAGACCTGCGCGACTGTGGCCCAGAAGGCGATATGTTCCGCGGCCTGTGCATCAATTGGTTCCCCGAGGAACAGGCCAAGCTCTGCGAGCGCCTGTGCAAGATGAACGACCCAGTGTGCGGTCCGAATCAAGACTGCTTGCCACTGTTCTCGAACCCAAGCATCGGGGTTTGCCACACGCGGCCGGTCTGCGGCGACAAGCAGCTCGACCTGATAGGAGGCGAGCAGTGCGATGACGGCAACACCGAGAGCGGGGATGGGTGCTCCGGGGACTGCCGTTCCGCCGAACCCGGCAAGCTTTGCGACCAAGCAGAGCCGCTCAGCCTGGGCATCAACTTCGACAGCAATGAAGGAGGGCCAACCGGTTACGCTTCATTCTGCGACCCGTACATCGCGAATCCCTCGAAGCTCTACGCGTTCGCGCCACCCAGCCCTGGCAAGCTGATTCTCGAGCTCGACAGCGCGGCGGATCTCGGCATCAGTGTGCTCGCCGACTGTGCCGACGCCAACAGCGAGCTCAAGTGCCAAAACCTGCCGGGCACCGACTACTTGGAGATCAACTTCGAGGCAGCGCCCACGAAGCCGCTCCTGGTGACGGTGCGTGGGGCCTACCCCGGCGCCCAAGGCTTGTTCGTGCTCTCGGCAAGCTACGTCGAGGAGAACTGCGGCGACGGCGTGGTGAGCGGCCGCGAAGTGTGCGACGACAAAAATCAAACCGACAACGACGGCTGTTCAGCAGATTGCTCCACCATCGAGTGGACGCCCCTCTGTGCCGGGCTCCCTACCTTGAGTCTGAACACACCGGTATCCGGCAACGTGGACAGCGGCACGCACTACTTCGACACCAGCGGCTTCTGTGCTTACCAGAGCGGTGCCGAACGCGCCTACACCTTCACCCCGGCAACGAGCGGAACGCTCCACCTGGATCTTACTTCCGCAGGGAATCTTGACTTGGTTGCCTTGAGCACCTGCGGCCCCGTTGATCCCGATCAACTGCGCTGCTCGAACAGCGGCTGGGCCGGTCAAAGCGAGCAGCTCGACGTCGACGTCACTGCAGGCACGCCGGTCACGATCGTGGTCCAAGGCCACAACGCTCAAGAAGGCGGCGCCTTCGAGCTGACCGCAAGCATGTAGTGCCGTTCCGTAGGTCAGCTGGGAATCGGTCGACGTCCGAATCCCAGCTGGCCGCTCGAAGTGTTGCGGTGTAGCAATTCACGGTGAGCTTCATCGACGACCGGGCCCATGCCGGGAGACAACGACAGCAACGAGGCCTGATCGACGAAGCGCTCAAGACCAACGCGCGGATCGTGGAAGCCGTCGACATCTCGCCGGAAGGGCGCGGCGTGGGCGGCGCGACGGTCAGCGCCCTGAAGAACCTCTTCGGGGGCAAGCTAGGTATCGACGCGCTCCAGGTGCTGCGTTTCGACTCAGGAGGCTGGCACCACTGCTACGTCCAGCCGTTTTCAGGCATGTCGAGCATGCCCGGGGAGCACTACGGGATCCTGAACGGCTGCCTCGCTGCCCCAGCCATCTTACGTGAGGGCGGCATGTTGAGCCCGCCGCGCTGGGACTCTGGCTATTTCCCCGAGGTAGCACAGCAACTGAACGCTCACTACGGGTTGAAGTCAGCAGTCAAGGCGCTGAAGTGGGAGTGGCAAAGCGGCTTTGGAGAGGTGACTCTAGACTGGGGCGTCCAGATCCGGAGCCGCGGGGACGGCACCAGCGAGGTGGTGATGCAGGCGGGGCGCTACGGCGGTTTCACCACCCCTCAGGTGGGCTTCGCCGTTTGGCAGCAGCTGATGAGGAGCCTGAGCGAGTGCCTCTATCCAGCCACGTGCGAGCGGCAGCACTACATTCAATCGCCGCGCTTCGTGGACGTGTTCGACCCAACCTACCACCTCACTGAAGCCGCGATGGAGGCTCCAGCCGCTTCCGCTGCGGGTACGCCGTCGCCTCAACCACAGGTCGACTACCTGCACTGCGTGCGCGCTTCACTCACGCCTCACTTGGGCAAGCGAGTTTGGATCGACGGGATCCCCAGCTCGCAGCACGCCAATCTCTACCAGTTCGTGCTGCCCGGCGAACTCAGCCAGATGCCGCTGTTCGGAGCAGTCGACTTGACCACCTTCGGCTCCGCCAAGGACGCGGTGGTCGTCACGCCCTCTCACCTCGTGTGCAAGGAGTTCGAAGCACGCGAGGCGATCCCGTTAAGCGCGATCCGACGCGAGCTCGACGACACGTTCACCGGCATGGTGATCGAGGTCGCGGGTCGCGGCGCCGTGAAGATCCCCTACGGCGTGGAGGCAGAAGCCGTGCGCTCCTTGATTCGGGGGATAGTCGAGGTCAACGCCTGGCACGCAGCTCATCAGTAGCAGCGTGTTGGCGCGACGAAGTCAGTCGCTCAGGCGGCGTTCGAGCAGCACGCGGATCGCAGCATTGGGAGCTTGTTCCAAGGCCTCTCGCTTGTACCGGTCGGCGCGCGCGCCGTCTCCCGCACGGCGACACAAGTCGGCGAGCGCTGCGAGCCACAGGTACGATCCGGCGAGCCAACCCGGCGGCGCTTCCGCTTCCAAGCACCGAAGGGCCGCCGAGGCTCCCGAAAGCTCCGCCAGGGCTAGCGCTCGGTTCAGGCGATGCAGCGGAGAAGGGCTCACCGCTTCGAGCAGCTCGTAGCACTCGACGATACGCCGCCAATTCGTCTCCTTGAATGAAGACGCCAGGCAGTGTTCTGCGGCGATACCTACTTCCGCATGGTATCTCGTAAAGGCGTCTCCGTCCGCTGAGCGGGCCAGCCAGTGGAAGCCCAGCTGGATCCGCGCCGCATCCCACGCTTGGCGATCTTGTTCCTCGAGCAACAGCAAACCACCCGCAGCATCCTGCCTCGCGCCAAGCCTCGCCAAGTGGAGGTGCATTAAGGCGATCAGCGCCGCGGTCTCCGGATCCGCGCCGACAGGGTGCGCTGCGAGTTGCTCCGCGAGCCGCAACGCCTCTTCGCAGAGCTCCCGCCGGATGGCGACTTCAGGGTGAGCCGACAGGTAGCCCTCGGTGAAGAGCAAGTACAACACAGCGCGCACAGCGGGGAGCCGCTCAGCGTAGTTCTGCGGCTCGAGGTCGAGATCTCGGGGAAGCCCACGCAAGCGCTCGCGAGCACGGCCCAGGCGCTTGTATACGTTGGCCTCGGAAGTAAACAAACGCAGGGCAATCTCGCGTACGCCGAAACCACACAACGAGCGCAGGGCGAACACCAGCTGGGATTCCACGGGGATATCTGGGTCACAACACACGAACAGCAGAAGCAGCTCGTCGTCGCTGAGCTCGCCTTCGAGTTTCACGTCGACGGCTTCCACTGCGTCGTCCGAGGTGTAGCGCTCGAGAATGTGTCCCCGACGGCTGCGCTGGCGCGCCTCCCCCAAAAATTCGTTCACGGCGACGCGGTAGAGCCACGCTGCAGGGTCGTCAGGCAGGGTCGTTCGACCCCAGCTCTCGAGCGCAACCACGAGCGCCTGTTGCACGGCGTCCTCGATCCGCCCAAGCTGGTGCACGCCGAAGCGACGCACCAACTTGGCAACCAAGCGCCCATACTGGTGGCGAAAGAAGCGGGGCGAGAGCTCCAGCGTCAAGGCGTGCGGATCTCGATCACTTCGACGCCTGATCCGGGACGCACCAACCCGGGACAGCCGCTGGCGATCTCCGCGGCCTCCTCGAGCGTTTCCGCGGAGACAATCATGTAGCCACCGACCAGCTCCTTGACCTCGACTAGCGGCCCATCGAGCGTCTCCGCCGTGACGACCTTGCCGCTTCCGAGGCGCCCTCCAAGATCGACGAGGTTGTCCTTGAACTGCTCTCGCCAGGCGTTGAACTTCTCGTACATCCCCTGCATTTCAGCTGGGGACATCGCCTCCCCGCTGGTGGGCACACTGCGCTGCAAACACAAAAACTTCGGCATCCTCTGGTGTCCTTTCCGCCGCTATCCACTGCAGCGACTACCAAGGATGCGCGAGCCCCCGAGTTTTGGACACCACCGTGAAATTTTCTGGGGGTGAGGGTGCGACTTTGCGACTCCGGCGGCCGACAGCTCGGTGAACTGCGCGCAAAGATCGAGTGATCAGCGCCGCGACTCGAGCCACCAGATCAACAGGCCCATCAGGCCCATGGTGATGCCCAGCGTCAGGAACAGCCCCAGGCGCTGCTTCGGGGTCATCTGCGCTGCCTGTTGCTTGCGCTCCGCTTGAGCCTGTTTGTACGCAGCCACGTCTTCCAGCACCTTGGTCTCAATCAGACCAAAGGTGCGATCCCACTGAATGCTGCCATCATCCAGACCATCGAGCAGGCTCTGCAACCAAGCCTCCGGAGACTCAGCCAGCACGGGTACGTTGTCGTCGTCGTGGGCCACCGCGAGCACCCGGCCGTCGCGGTCATCGATCATGATGTGTTGCCCTGAATTGTCCGCGGCGATCGCCAGCCACTGCGGCTCGACCCAGTACCCGTCTGGTTCCGCCCGGATATCATCCGCGATACGCATCGCGTCAGCGGCCTCCGACAGAGTCACCAGCTCGTGGGAGTCGTAGAACGAGTAGGCCGTGTCCTGACCATCGCAGGCCTCGAACCAGCGCCGACAGTGCCCGTTCGGAAAGCGCTCAGCGAGAGCTTGCCAAGCAGCAGCCCCCGCGGGTGGGCGGAGCACCGGGCGCTCCTCGCTGAAGCGCTCGAGTAACTCTTCGAGTTTCGAAGCTAGCTTGGTCTCACGCTCTGCCACGAGCGCAGGCTAGCCTAGGACCAGATCGAGGCAAGATAACACGCGTTTCCCCGAGGTTTGCGGGTGAGGGAGCATCTTCGCCGCAATGCGGCAAACCGCATGAACTGGAGCGCTCCGCTGTTCCAACGATGCCACGCCGTCGGGCTCCCGACGCTGGGGACACGCTAGTTCCAGCGGTACGCGATTGGGCACCGCTTGGCGCTTTCCTATCGCCCCCAGTGCTGCCATCTTGGCCAGATGTCCGGTGTGCGCCGTTACCTTGCCCTATCCTTCCTCGCGCTAGCCTTCTCGGGCTGCGAGTCGACTGAAGAGACCGCCCAGCCCATCGTGTTGCCAGACCCGCCGGCGAACGACGGAGTGTTCGGCTATGCGAGCGGTTGCTACGCAATGCAGGGCTTCTCCGGGAAGGCCGAACCCACGCATTTGGCTGCGAGCGCGGGCGGCGACGCGTATGAGTTCAGCGCAGCCCTCGCCGACTCCGCGGCGCACTTTCGCATGCGCGCGACGGACCTCGGCACCTACCTGTTCTACGACAAGGAGCAGCGCTACTTCACCGCGCAAGCCGTCGAAGGTTCTGAACCGACGAAGTACGAGTTCGTTAGGGCGAGCGAGCTCCAAGACTCGGTGCAGCTGCTGGACGACAGCTTCCGTTCCCCCGCGGAATGGGAAATCGAAGTCTCCGAACGGGACGCCGAGCGCTTCCAGCTGAAGCACTATCAGAGCGGCCTGTATCTGACGTTGAGCGGTCTAACCGACGACGCAAAGCAGGCCGCGATCATCACGCTTTTCCCCGAGGAAGACTGTGCCACCTTCCCAGAGCTCGAGCTGGACGCGGAGGGCACGCCGACCAAGACGCAGTGGGACGACGGCGACCTGTACGGCATCGCGGAGATCCACTCGCACATTTTCACCAACTTCGGCTTCGGCGGGGGTGGGATCTACCACGGTTCGCCGTTTCATCGCTTGGGGGTAGAGCACGCACTGCCTGACTGTTCGCTCTGGCACGGCCAAGACGGCAAGCGCGACATCGTCGGCTACTTCTACGACAACGACACCGGCCTCGGGGACATCACCTCGCTGATCCCGATCCTGACCAGCGGCGAGGTCCCCGTGTTCAATCACGAGACGACGGGCTACCCGGATTTCACCGCCTGGCCCAACTCGTGGAATAGCTCGACTCACCAAACGATGTACTACCGTTGGATCGAGCGCGCGTACCTCGCTGGGCTGCGACTGGTGGTGAATCTCGCGACGGGCAACTCGGTGCTGTGCGATTTGGTTCGCGGCACCAAAGCCCAGGAGGTGCGTTACTCCTGCAACGACATGGTGAGCGTGGAGCGCACCATCGAGGAGACGAAGAACCTCGAGCGCTACATCGATGCCCAGTCCGGTGGCCCCGGCAAAGGCTGGTTCAAGGTCGTCACTTCTCCGGCTGAGGCTCGCGAAGCCATCAAGGCGGGCAAGCTCGCGGTGGTGTTGGGGATCGAGATCTCCAACGTGTTCGATTGCTTCCTCACCCCCCCCGACGGCTTTGAGACCTGCAGCGAAGATACGATGAATGCAGCGCTGGACCGCTATCAGGAGCTCGGTGTCCGCGTGGTCTTTCCCGTACACAAATACGACAACGGCTTCACCGCCGGCGACGGCAGCAATGGCATCATCGAGCTCGGCAACGTGATCAACAGCGGTCACTACACCAGCAAAGTCCAAGACTGCCCCGGCATCGACGTCACATTCGATCACGGGGGAGTGACCTTCGGCGGGCTCAACAAGCCTCGAGATGCCTTCGACTCAGAACCGCCCTTGGACATGAGCGGCTTCGCAGACAACGTGGTGACCAAGCTGTTGCCGCTACTCGGCGCGATCCAGGAACCAGCGCTCGAGGGCGAGTACTGTCAGAAGTTCGGGCTCACGCCCCTCGGGGAGAAGCTGATCCTCGGACTGATGAAGCGCGGCATGATCCCGGACATCGCCCACCTCCCGCAGCGCTCCCTCGAGCGCGTCTATGAGATGCTTGACGCCGCGGACTACCCGGCAACCAAGACTCATGGCGGCAGCAACGACGGCCACGTCTACGCGCTCGGTGGCATGCGCGGAGCGGATTTCGGGCGCTGTGCGGATCCGAACGACCCCGGCAACGTGGCGAACGGCCTGCGCAACTCACTCCAGGAAATCACCATGAACGGCGGTTACCCCGCGGAAGGGCTCTCTTTCGATCTCAACGGCTTCGCTGGCGGGCCACGCCCACGCTTCGGCGACAACAGCCCGTGTGGAGGCGGACAAGATGACGCCACCCGAGTCAGCTACCCATTCACTTCTTTCGACGGAAGCGTAACCTTCAGCCCGCCTCACCTCGGAAATCGCGACGTCGACTTCAACACCGAGGGCATGCTGCACATCGGCCTGCTGCCAGAGTACATCCAAGATGCCCGCAACACCGGTGTCGACGACGAGACGCTGGAGCCCATGTTTCGTTCGGCTGAGGGCTACGTACGCATGTGGGAACGGGCGGAGGCGCGCGCCAAGGCCATGCAGTAGTCGCATTTTCGCGCAGTCGAGAACTCCTGCGATGCTTGGACGTAGCATTGGCGCATGCGACTCACTGCTTGCCTCGGATTCTGCTTGGCTGTGGCGTGCTCAGAGCCCGCGCGCCGACCCCTCGCAGATCCGCATGGATCTCACGCCCCCGCTGAACAGGTGACCGCCCTTGCGCCGAGCGAGCCGAGCGACGCCACCGCAATTCCAGGGGAAGAACCTGCGACTCCTGTTCCTCCAGAACCACCGCCACTGAGCGAAGCAGAGCACTGCCAGCACCCGCCCAAGGCGAAGGGCGCCGATGCCTGGGACACGGAGTACCTACGCGTCCCTGAGGGAGAGCTGAGCCCGGTGACCTTCGGCACCGTGAACGACCGCGAACTGGACTCGAGTGTGAAGCAACTGAGCGACGTCGAGTATGTCCAACTCGAAGCAGAACGCGCCCGGGAACTAGTGGATGCGGAGTTCAAGTGTCCTGATGGGGAGCAGGCTTACCTGGTGCGAGCCGTCGCTCACTCCACGAATTGGGGCTTCTCTGCGAACTATTCGCGACGCTACGGGCTCTTCGTTCGCCACCGCGCACTCGGCCGCCGGACGCCACCACTCAGGAAGCGCGCGCTGGTGGCATGCCTAGCCGAGGCTCCTCGCCAGGTGTGCCCAACAGCCAGCGTGGTTGAGTAGCTTCCCTCAGCGGGGCGGGTCGGGCGGCGGCGCGATCGCCTTGAGGTTCATGCCTCCCGGATACTGGTAGCTCGTGTAGCGACCGTAGCCGATCACCTGAAGGCCAACCGGAGCACTTGCCGTGAGGATATGCGCTCCCTGTTGTCCGGGTCCAAGCCCAACCCGCACGACGCCAAATCCTGACCCAATCGCCGTGGCGGCGACGTTGACCGAAGCGCCATCAAGCTCGAGTTGGGTGTCCATCGGCATCACGATATCCGCATAGCTAAGATCGTAGTTGCTCGGCGCTAGAAAGACGTACTTCGTTCGATACTGCTCCACGGCGGTCATGTAGCTCATCGATGGGTCGCCACGACCCTCAGGGTTCGTCCCATTCGGGTCCGACGGATCTGGGTCCACCAGCGAGCCGCCTAGCTGAAATGTGGCCACCGCGAAGGCCTGGTCCGCTTCGACCTCGAAGCTACCCTGCACGACACCGAGGTCGACCCACTGCCCAGCGTTCAGGCTGGTGGGTGCCCCAGCAGGCATTCCGCTCGGATAAGACAGATTGGTGCCGTCGAAGTTGCCATAGATGCGCACGATGTGCCCCGGCGTATCGCCGTTTGGACCCGTGGGTGGAGTCACGAAGTAGTGCTTGCCGAAGGTCTCCGCGGGTAGCAGGGACTCCTCCGTGTGATCGCACGCCGGCTTATCGTCGGGCGCGACGGAGCATGCGGTACCCGCGATGACCTGTACGGGTTTGTTCGCCTGGATCAGCGAGCCGCTGAGTTCACCGGTGCCTGTCAGCTTGGTCGAGGTCATGAGCTGAACCACGTCGCCGGCGTTCAGCGACAGGGTCGTGCTGCCCCCTCCCGGAACCGCTGGGATGGGGCCGCCCGGCTCTATCGTGCCCGTGGCGGACACATAGACGGTCACTTCCGTGTTGTCTTGGGTCCCGGTGATGGTCATGAACTCCGGGAACGAGGCAGTGGGGTAGAAGTAGCCGTGACGACCTGCGACGCGGTAGTTGCCCGTCATCGCGGTGCTCGGGAGCAGCAACGACGCGTCGTTGGTGTACGTGTAGTAGGTCTGGTTGCAGTTCGTGGGGAACGCGCAAGTGGGCGCCGTAGGTTTGCACTGCGTCCAGTCCTTCCCAGGAGCGCCTCCGATGGATGCGTACTGCAGCGGGTTGAACTGATAAACTGCCACGGGTCGGGTGCTCACCAAGTGATACGCACCTTGGTCGAGGCGCGCGGTACTCGGCGACGCAGTGACTTGCTTGCACTGGTCGGCCTCGGGGCCCTTGAGCACCGGGATCCACGGCAAGAAGATCGTGCGCAGTTCGTTCGGTGGAATTTCCGCGGTGGCAACTCCCGTGTCCCCAATGGTCACCGTGACCGACGCGGTTTCGTTGCCCGCATTCGCTGCCACCACCGCGAAGTCGAAGACCGACCACACGCCATTCGCGGTGACGGTAGGCCAGAAGTCACAGCCGACGTAGGTCTTGCGGTCCGCCGCTTCAGCGCACGTCTCTGGATCCGTCAGGTCGCTACCGCCAGTGCCAGCGGTACCACTGTCGAGGAAGCCGCCGCTGCCGCCGTTGCTCAGCCCGCCGCTGCCATTGCCCCCGTTGGCTCCGACCTTCGAGCTGCTATCGCTCGCAGAGCAACCGCCGAGCGTGCCTAGCGCGCTCACTCCAACTAACAGCCCCAACACCACGCCGCTTCGCCCAGCCATTGGCTAAGAGTAGGTGCGGGCCGGTGGGCCGGTCTACTCGATTGGCGCTCCAATTGGCTATTTCGCGCCCCGGGAGGCGCGAACAAACAACAATTTCTTGGGGGAGAGGTCCGCCGTTCCTGCGTCGCTAGATACTTTAAGCTTTAAAGGTCAGAAGCGGCTGCAAGCGCGCGACGGGAGTCGCAATGCCCACCTCGGACTGCACCGCAACCACCGGTTCGATGGCCTTGTACGCGGCAGGCGCTTCTTCAACCACGCGCTCGCTGCGTCCGATGCACTCCACTCCCTCGAGTCCAATCGACTCCCCGCGGGCCGCGCGCTTACGCATGTCACCACGGGTCCGAGCACGGCCGGCACCGTGAGATGCCGAACACAGGTAGTCGCTGTTCCCTTCCCCGCGCAACACGTACGAAGCCTGCCCCATCGAACCAGGGATCAGCACGGGTTGCCCAAAGAAGGCCGGTGTGGCTCCCTTGCGGTGCACGTAGCGCTCGCCTTCGCGAGTGACGGTGTTGTGCGGCACATCATAGACCAGCGGGACCTCTAGCTCACGCCCAAAGACCTGTCGCAGACGGTCTCGCATCATTTCCGCAAGGAGAATACGGTTCACGTTCGCGTAGTTCGCTGCAGTGTTGAGTGCCGTGATGTAGGTCGTAGCGTCCGCTCCGTGGAGCGCGAAGATGCCGCTCTTTGGGTGGGCAACGCCTAGGGGCCAAAGCTCGCGGGCGCGCTCCATCCACTCTCCGCCGACCACGCCTCCAACACGGCGCGAGCCGGAGTGAACCATCAGGCAGATCTGTCCCTTGCGGAGGCCCCACCCGAACGCCGTTCGGCTATCCAGGATCTGCTCCACGAACTGCACCTCGATGAAGTGGTTTCCGCCGCCAACCGTTCCCATGCAGCTGTCACGGATCACGTCACGATCGTCCGGTAGCAGATCCCTGGGTGCGTGGCGCGCGTCCCCCTCGGCACTGCCAAGCTCGAAGCTCCTCTCGAGCTCCGATTCCAGCTGATCGAGCTCGATTCGCTGCATCAAGCCGAGCGGTGCGCGGCGCGTCGCTTCCAACCAACCAAGCGCGCCCGCTTCAAACATCGCGCGCACGGCGGTGACCTGCATCGGTAGGTCTCGGGTGCCCAGGAACAGATCACCATAGACCAGCTCGAGCCATGCAGCCTTGCGGGACAGGAACGTCTCCACGTCGAGCTCAACCGTATGCAAGCGCATGCCACATTGGATGTCGGTGCCGATCGCCTGGGGGATCACCATATCGAGCGTGGTGGCGATCACGGCTCCCACCGGAACGAGAGAACCGGCGTGGAAGTCGGGCGTCGCACACGCTGCACAAACAGCGCCGCCCAGCGGGTGCTTCACCCCCGCGAACGCACAGAGCTGGAGTAACGCCTTGCTATCGAGAGCAAACCCTTCGGGCAACAGCACCCTCGCTGGCTCCACATTGTGTTGCGGATGACAAACGGAAAACACCGGACCTTCTTTCCGCACGAGAAGACCCTGACGGGCGAGCGCGCGCAGCACTCGCGGGAGCGGTGCACTGGGAGTGGCGCCGCCCAAGTCTGACTTGGACATGACTTGCTGCTTTCGTTCCAAACCGCGGGCGCACGCCCGCACGCGCTCAGCGGACCACCTCAAACAGCCGAAAAGGCCGCCAGGGTGCGCAAAACGCAACCTAGCTCACGCTTCGAGCGCCCCTCTTGGAAGGCAGCGAAGCAAGAGCCATGCTTTGAACGAGGCCAGCAGCCAGCCACCTCGAACCCGCGCAGTATGCCCAAGAACGGCCGCCCGTCAAGGATGCCGCGCGGATCTACCGAAAGCGAGCCTCGCGACGCCTTGGCCGAAACAACCGTTCGTGGCCTGATGCGTCTAATGCGACCCATGAGACGCCTGCTCGTACTGACGCTGATCGCCTTGGCCGGCTGTGCCTCACTCCCAACCCCGGAATCCCCTTCGGCGCCTGCTGCAGCGCCGACGGAATCAGCGCAGAACACGGCACCTTCGAGCGCGGACACAGACGACAAGTGCGGTGGCTTCGAAGCGCTCGAGCTGGGGCAGCCGGTCATGCTGCTCAACGGAGCCCTGAAGCTCCGGGTGCCTGCGGGCGCGGAAGAAAGCGCGCGCACCCCCGACATCATGTCGGCGCCCAACGCTGCGAGTACCGAGACGCGGCTCGTCATCGACATCGGGGACGCGCGCCTCGTGGTGATGACCCACGCCTTCTTGGCGACGGAGACTGAAAAGCTGGAAGCGAGCAAGCTGCGCCGGGATGCGTCGCTCGTCGAGTATGGCGCCGTCGAGTCGAAGCCCGGATTCGAGCAGCTTACCGGAACCTATCGCAAGCTCGCCCCGAAGGGTGACACCGTGTTCGTGGCGACTGCCCTCACCAAGCTTGCTGACAACACCCTGCAGGAGACGCTCTTCGCAGTGAACGACGTCGCGTTCAAAGCGGGCGTGGGTGGCTGCAAGGCCATGGCAAAGCGCGTGCTCGCCAGCCTGGAGCTCGGTCCGAACCAGCTCGACCTGAGTGAGCGAGACGTCGAAATCGAGGGCGGCGAGTACTCCCTGCATGTACCCGCTGGATACGTGTACTACCCGCAACCAGGTCCGGATTTCGCCGTCTACCGCCTGCAGGAGTTGTCGGCCATCGGCACCAACGCCGCCGTGGCGGGGGTCTATTTCGGTCATTTCGCGTCTTTCCACCCGGAACCAACGGCAAAGAAGCTGCCCGGCAAGGTGCTCGGACAGGCGGTGACCTGGTTCGAGACCAAGGACGGCGACGGCATCGGGCGAGAGACGCTGGTCAAGCAAGGGGAAGAACAGATTCACCTCTTCCTTGGAGCACAGGACGCGGCCCACGCTGAGGCCCTGACGAAGGCGCTTTCAAGCTTGAAGCACAGGCCCAGCAAGCCCTGAAGGCTAGTGAGGCGAATCGGTGATCCGCTGTCGCCAGGACACTAGTCCACGTTCGTTGGATCCCACGCGGTGCGCGTGTTGCGCTCGCACTTCGCGAGCTCTGCGAGGTCTTGCGCGCTGAGCTTCACGTTCACCGCGTCCAAGTTCTGCTGAATGCGCGCTGGCGTCACGCTCTTGGGTAGCACGACGTGTCCCTGCTCCAGGCTCCAACGGATCAGCACCTGAGCCGGAGTGGCCCCTACGCGCTCGGCCACGGAACTGACGATTGGATCCGTCAGGAAACGCCCTTTGGTTAGTGGACTGTAGGCCACCGTTTGGATGCGCTGCTCGCGGCACAGCGCGCAGAGCTCGCTCTGCTGCAAGAACGGATGCAGCTCGACTTGGTTCACGTCAGGCTGCTCCTTGGCTATCTTGAGTAGCTCCTGCAGGTGGTTGTTCGTGAAGTTGCTCACGCCAATCGACCGCACCTTGCCCTCGGCGCGCAGCTTCTCCAACGCGCGCCACGAGTCGAGTCGCGCTTCAGGCACGGGCCAGTGCAGGAGGTACAAGTCCAGCACTCCCAGATCGAGGGCGCGCTGACTCACGTCGAACGCCCGCAGCGCACTTTCGTAGCCTTGATCGTCATTCCAGAGCTTGGTCGTGATGAACAGCGCCTCCCGGGACTCACCGGTCTCCGCAAGCCAAGCCCGAACCGCTTCACCGACCTCGGCTTCGTTGCGGTAGATGGCTGCGGTGTCGATGTGCCGGTACCCCGCACGCAGCGCCGCGAGCACGGCATCCCGAGTCGCGTCTCCCGCGCCAGCGCGGAACACCCCGAGCCCAACTTTGGGCATCATCGCTCCCGAAGCGAGCTCGACACTTCCCCCGATCACTTCCTGCATCACGCCTCCTGAGGGCGAGAGTCTAGGGACCCCACGGCCCGAGCGGCAGTAGCGTCTCCGCGAAAAGACTCATTCCAAACCGTGCAACTACGCAATGTCCGGGGCGAGCGCAGGAGCCTGGGTCACGAAATAGAGCTGCTTGTGACCGCGTCGCTCGAAGCTGTCAGCGACTGCCTGCGCCTCCGCTTCCGTTGCGTACCGCTCAAGCTCGAAGCGGTTTCCGTTGTCGTCCTGCCGCATGACGACCCAGTCGCCTCGGTCTGTGCCTGACATATTGCAAGCCTAACACCCGGTCGTCGCTACGCGACGGTCAACGCTGAGTCAAACCGTCGCGGGCGCCACGTTTCCGTGAGGTCTTTTCGACGCTGCTCAGGAAAGCCTGCAGCCGTGGCACGGCAAAGTCGACGAATGCCCGCACCTTGGCCGGGAGGAGTGGTGTTTGCGGGTACACGAGATGCACAGGCACGCCCGGTGGCTCGTACTTGTCAAGCAACGTGACGATGCACTTCTTCTGCAGTCGCTCGACGACCTGGTAGGAGAGCGCGACGCTGATACCGTGTCCCGCCTCGACCGCTTGAATCGCCGCCAAGGAGTCGTCCACCTCGAGGCGCGGTGACAACGCCAGGCTCTTCGCCTTGCCACCCTCGACGTAGCGATACTCCGCATGGGGCATCAGGCCGCTGAACCCGATGATGGTGTGCGCTCGCAGTTCTTGTGGCGCGCGAGGTGCGCCGTGAAGCTTCAAGTAGTTCGGACTAGCGATCAGGACGCGGCGCACTTCACCCAAACGTCGCGCAACGAATGTTGAGTCTGGCAGCGGCGCGAGGCGCACCGCGAGATCGATGCCTTCTGCAACCAAATCCGTCACGCGGTCTTGAAGCAGTATGCGGGCGGTAACGCGCGGGTACGCCGCCAGGAAATCACAGACGATAGGCGTGAGCGCCGCGCGACCAAACGTCATCGAAGTGCTCAAGGTGAGGCGACCGCTGGGTTCGGCTGCCTCACCTGCGGCGGCGAGCTCGGCCTGTTCTATTTCCTCAAGGATCCTCCTAGAACTCTCGAGAAAGCGCGCCCCAGCGTCCGTCAGACTCACGCGGCGAGTGGTGCGTTGAAAGACGCGCGTCCCAAGGCGCGCTTCGAGGGAAGCCACCGCACGCGTCACGGCGGGCGGTGAGAGGCGCAGGCGCTTGCCGGCTTTGGCGAAGCCAGCGCTTTCTGCGACGGCGACGAAGACCTGGAGCTCGTGGAGTCGATCCATGATTATTCCCTACGCCGGAATAATATCTTACTCAAGTTGGCGATTCTTTCAGCGATGTCGATGCTGCATACGTGGTGGGTCACACCGACGGACACGAGCTGCCCGGCGGTTTCAAAGGAGAAAATTTTCATGGCCCGAATCAATATCGTCGACCCCAAGACTGCGAGTGGTGAGACCAAGGAACTGCTCGACGGCGTCCAGCAAGCGCTGGGGGCAACCCCGAACTTCATCCGGGTGCTCGCGAACTCGCCCAGCGCCCTCCGCGCGTTCCTGGGGCTGCATCAAATCGCCAGCAGCGGTTCCTTGGAGGCACCAACTCGCGAGCGCATCGCGCTGGCGGTTGCCGAACAAAACGCCTGTCAGTACTGCGTATCCGCACACACGGCGATCGGTCGCAAAGCGGGGCTCGACAGCGCGGAGATGCTGAAGAATCGTCTCGGTCAGTCTGCAGATCCCAAGGCCGAAGCGGCGTTGCGACTCGCAAAGTCGCTCGTCGAGGAAGTCGGTGACGTCAGCGATGGCGAACTCGAAGCTGCACGCCGCGCGGGACTCGGCGACGCAGAGATCGTCGAGATCATCACCCACATCACGCTGAACATCTTCACCAACGTGCTCGCCAAGGCGACACGCATCGACATCGATTTCCCCAGAGTATCGCTTGGCGCCGCGGCTTGAGGAAGCTTGGGCCGTCGAACGCTCTCACCCAATCCGACTGCTCCCGATCTTGATGCAGCGACTCTGCCAGCAACAGGGTCGGGGGTGAGGGCATTCACCCAAAGACTGAGTTTTGCTCGTCCAGGCAGGGTGTTGAAAAACACCCTGCCAATCCACAACAACCGTACCCGGGAGGGTAATGTCATGGCACATGGATTCGCCGAGATCGCCTTCACAGACCGCGTAAAGGCGCTGCAAGAACGAATGGGGAGCCGTCGCAGCTACGCGCGCTTCGAGGTGCACCCAGAGCCGGTCAACTACACCCTGGGCGATCTGGAGCGCGAGTTTATTTCCGCACGGGATAGCTTTTATATGGCGAGCGTGTCGGAGACGGGCTGGCCGTATCTCCAACATCGGGGCGGCCCCGCTGGCTTCGTCAAGTTGCTCGACGAAGAGACACTGGGCTTTGCAGACTTTAGAGGCAACCGTCAGTACGTGAGCCTCGGCAACCTGGAAGGTAACGATCGTGTGGCCCTGTTCTTCATGGACTACGCGCAGCGCGTGCGTCTCAAGCTATTGGGTCACGCGCGCGTCGTACTACCGCAGGAGGTAGCACTCATGCAGCGCCTCGAACTGCCCGGGTACAAGGCAAAGGTCGAACACGGCATCGTCGTGACTGTGGCTGCGTTCGACTGGAACTGCCCGCAGCACATCACACAGCGCTTCACAGCACAGCACAGCGCTTCACGGCAGCACAGCGCTTCACGGCAGCACAGCGCTTCACGGCAGCACAGCGCTTCACGGCAGCACAGCCGCTGAACAGCGAGCAGCCGAACCCAAGAACGCTGATCTATCGAGCGCGGATCTACTGAGCGCGCTCACGCTTGACGCGTGCGCTCGGCTGCTGTTGGGTTAAAGGGCTGTGCTCTTGCAGAATGCTCCTGTGGTGCGCTCGGTGCGTCGACACTCGCTCCCGGACACTGGCTTCTTGCACCAGGTCAGCGCTCTCGTGCACCCACAGCTCAAGCTGCACGTAGTCGATTTCCATGGCGGAATCGCTGAGGACGGACTGCTATTGCGGGCCTTTCCCCGCGCAGCGTCACGACGAGGCAATGTTCGGACGCTGGTGCTTCAGGGCGTGGCGCGCGCAACTACGGACGCTCACAGCTACTGGCTAGCGCCAGGGGACGTGTTGAGCGTGCCTGATCGCCATGGTCTCCGGATGCGCCTCGATGGGACTGCAGGCTACTCCGCTGTCGTGGTTGAATGGGAGGGGACGGGCATCGACGGTTGCGCGCGGGTCGGATTGGCTTCTCACGTCGAACTGGCAGAGGGGCGACGCCTGGCGACCCAGTTGGCGACTGGGAGCGAGTCTGCCGAGACGCTCATTCGGCAGGCGACGGAACTGTTCGGGATATCGCGGGCGACCACCGCGCCAACGCGTGAGGTCTTGCCCTGGACCGGCGTGAGCCGAGCGCTCGATGGCGCGCTATCGGGACTGGCGCGTTCTGCAGGGCTCTCGGACGTCGCCCAACGACTCGACGTCAGCGAACGGCATGCCCGACGCTTGATTGAGCAAATGCAGCGTATCTACGGGTTGAACACCTTGGGTAGTTGGCAGGACACTCTACTCCGCCGCCGCGTGATGATGGCAGCGGTTGCCCTCACCAACCCAAAGGCGCGCGTAGCCGACGTGGCCCGCAGCGTTGGCTACAGCGGCGCTGCATCCCTGTGCCGCGCATTCGAGGGTCTGGGGCTGCCCAGCCCGGGTCGCATCCGAGCCGAGTGCCATAGGCTCGCGTGAAGCGATTTGCATTTTCGGACATGGCTTTGAGGCCGGGCGAGGACTGCTAGCTTCGCTCGATTCGTTTTCAACGCCTGGGAGGGAAGATGCGCTTCGTTGGTATTGGTTTGTTGCTCGTCGGTTCTGGGATGCTGATTGGTTGCTCCAAGGCGGAGTCGTCGTCGCTCGGGACCAAACAAACAGAAACGCTGGCCATGGCAAGTAGTCCAGCACATGCCGCGACCACCAAGAGCCCCGGGAAGACGCCGGGCAGGGGCAAGTCGGCGGACTCTCAAAAGACGTTGGATGCCGCGAAGCGCGCGCTCCAGCACGCGAGCCTCACCAAAACCCAAAAACAGGAAATGGCCGACGCGCTCATTCTCCTGGTCGCCTCCTACAACGACAAGAACCCGGACCCCTGGGGGCCGAAGCTGCCTCCCCAGGATCCTGCCCCAGACGAGGCTTGCAAAGATTGCGGCACGGTAAAGGCCTTGCCCGGAGATCCGTGCGGAGACAAGCGGAACCGCCTTCAAGAGCTTCGCGATCAGATCGCCGTATTCGAGGGTATTCGCACGATCCTCACCCACGTGCAGACCGCAAAGGCAAACTTCGAGTTCTACGCGGGCGTGGCTGACGCAATCGCCAATGTGGTCAGCGCCACGAGCTCGCTGGTGACCGCTGGTGGTGGAGCCGCGTTGACCGCGGCCGCACGCAAGATCTTGACGGGAATCGCTCAAGATCAGCTTCAAGCGTATATCACCGATCTGATCGCCGACTCGCTCCCCGCCCCCCTCGACTCCGCCGTGTCTGGCTCACTCAATGATGACGCCCTGGAAGGGATCCAAGGCGGAATCACCAAGGCGCTCAAGCCCCTGTATGCCGAGAAGAACCGCTTGAACGGCGAGCTCAGCAAATGTGTGGCTGGGTATCAAGCCGCCTTGCGCACGGCGGCTGCTGCGAACGACGCCGTCGTGGCGTGCTGGAAGGCGAACCCAGCCTACTGCGAGTAGTGGCTTCAAGCTTTCGCCAACTGAGCAACCAAGTCCTTGCCGATGCGGTATGCGTCCCCAGGCCAGCGCGCAGATAGGTAGTTGCCATCGCGCACGACGAACGTGCCGGTGTCATCGTCCCGAGTGCCGCGTCGAGTGAGGTTGAAGGAGCCCCGCTGAAACTGTTCGGTAGAACGCAGCGCCTCCTTCACCTCATCTTCGACGTAGGCCGGATAAGTGCGGTAGTACTTCCCAAGTTTCCACGCAGTAATATAGTAGGCCGTGCGCTCCATGTACTTTGGAAGGCAGGTCGTCCTGCGCTCTTTCAGCACGGACTCACCCCCTGGGAGGCGACTGCGGGCGAGCACCAGCACGCCGTGACAGATCGCTGCGACGTGCCTTCCTGTGCCCCAGTAGTCGGCGCAAAAACGCTGCAGCGCCGGGCTCCCCAAGTACTGCCGCATGCCCGGCGCGTGCCCGCCCGCCAGGAACAGCGCATCGTAGTCATCCGTCGCCAGCTCGGACCAGCGTAGGGGTTCGCGGAATGCCGCGGCTCCCTCGAGCTCTCGATAGAATGCCACCGGTTCAGCCTCCGCACCCAGCTGACCAAACAGCACCCCCGTGAGCAGGAGTGGGTCGGCCGCTGGAAGCGCTCCCGATTCGGTTGCGAAGACGACCTGGTGCCCAGCTTCGGTGAGCAGCTTCCAGGGCACCGAGACTTCCGTCACGTCGAAGTCGCGGTCCGGAAGCGGAAACAGAATTCGCTTAGGCATCGGCAGCGTATAGCAGACCCAAGCTTGCGCGGCTCCGCGCCGGGAACGACAACAATGCGCAATTGGCGGCGTGTCCGACGTCCTGCGGCTGGTACGCCCTTCGCAATGCTTCCACGCGCGTGGAGCCCCTTCAGCCAGCGCGCGCGAGTAAGGCATGCATCGAGATACCGAGCTCATCGCGGTAAGTGTCGTCGTCGTCGCACTGGTGCTAGCCGCAGTCGTTCGCGGCATCTCGAAGCGGACGGGCTTTCCGTTCACCGTAGCCATGCTGCTCGTCGGGGGAGCCCTCGGCTGGACGCTCGGTCACTGGGGTCACAGCGCCCACGGCGTCGCGGAGGTTCTCGGCCGGGGCGCCGGGATATCTCCCCATCTCATCATTTTCGTCTTCCTACCTGCGCTGGTGTTTGAGAGCGCGTTTGCGATCGACACTCACGCGGTTCGCAAGAACCTAAGCGGGATCGTCGTACTCGCTGCGCCCGCGCTACTCGTCGCAACGCTACTGACCGCGCTGGCGATGGTCTGGATCACGGGCGCGAGTTGGCACTGGAGCCTTAGCGCCGCGCTGGTGTTTGGCGCCCTGATCAGCGCGACGGATCCTGTCGCGGTGGTCGCCATTCTGCGCGAAGTCGGTGCGCCGAAGCGGCTCGGCGTCCTAATCGAGGGCGAGTCACTGTTCAATGACGGCACCGCCATCGTGGTGTTCAGCGTACTGCTAGCGGCCCTGCAAGGAGGCGCTACTGAAATCGGAGCCGCCTCGAGCGCGTTGGCGTTCGCGAAGGTCGCGGGAGGCGGGATAGCCGTTGGTCTGGTGTTCGGGCTCGCGGCTACGACCTGGGTCTCACGCACATTCGACGACCCAATGGTGGAGATCTCCCTAACGCTGATCTTGGCCTACGCGGCGATGATCGTGGCTGAGGGGGTGCTCCATGTCTCCGGTGTGCTTGCAGTCGTTACCGCAGGGATGTTCATGAGCGGCCCAGGGCGCTACCGCATTAGCCCTGAGGTCCGCGGCTTTCTCCATGAGTTCTGGGAACTGCTGGCGTACCTGGCGAACGCACTCATCTTCTTCTTGGTCGGTGCGATCATCTCGACTCAACTTGGAGAGATGGGCTGGCAAACGCTGGTCGTCACCCTGGGCGCATTCGCCGCGATCGTCGTCGTGCGCTTCGGAGTCGTGTTCGGTTCCTTGCCGTTGATCAACCGCCTCGGTCCACCCGTCACTTCCCCCCAAGCGACGGTCATGGCGTGGGGCGGTTTGCGGGGCGCAGTGAGTCTCGCGCTGGCGTTGGCGGTGAGCCAAGATGACCGCGTAGATCGTCTCCTCGGGGATCAGATCCTGCAGGTCACAGCGGGGGTCGTCTTGCTGACGATCGTGTGCAACGGCATGACCACGGGGCTCGTGCTTCGCTGGCTCGGCTTTGATCAGGTCGCGCCTGCCGAGCGGCTCGCTGCGTTGAAGACTACCCGCGACGTGCTGGACGACGTGCGTCAGCGGGTCGAACGCGCCACGCGAGAACCGGAATTGTTCGGACTACGCTGGAATGCCGTGCTGGAGAACCTGGAGAACCGCCAAGCGAAGGCGGACCAGGCATGGGAGGGCGCGCGCCAAGGCTTCGACTCCTCCCCAGAGCTGGAGCGCGAGCTGGGCCTCTGGAGACGCGCGCTCGCCGCAGAGCGACAAAGCTATCGAGAGGCGTTCTACGAGGGTCTGCTCAGTGCAACGGCTCGAGACTTGCTTCGTCACGAAGTAGATCTCCATCAAGACGCCCTCGATCGCGGAGACCCGATGCCGCCCCGCTTGAGGGCTCCCAAGGGCAAACTCCATGCGCTCGTGGAACGCTTGAGGCGCCGGGCTGGAGCGGAGTTCGGCACGCTCGAGTTCGAACGCGTGAGCGTATTCTACGATGTATGGCGGGCGACGGCCCGAGGCGCGACCGCCGTTCAACTTGCCGTAGGGAAATTATCGGAGGCCGATCCTCAAGTCATCGAGCGCATCCTGGAGACCTACACTCGCTACGAACGAGATGCCAAGGAGCGCCTGGAAGATCTGCGCGTGAACTTGCCTGAAGTGGCGAGCGCCATCGAAGGCAGACTGGCTCACCGCGTCTCGCTGAACATTGAACGCAGCACGTACCAGGCGGCCATCTCTCACGGTGAGCTCGACGAAAACGCCGCGGAGGAAGCGCTGGGCGACGTGCGAAGACGCATGAAGCGGCTCCACTTCGAACGAGCCGAAATCCGCATCAGTGAGACCGCTGACCTGTGTCGCCAGACGCCTCTGTTCGCCGCACTACCAGAGGAAGTAGTCGACGAGCTGGCGCGCATGACCGTCGAGCAGGTTTTCGCCCGCGGTGAGTACCTATTCCACACCGGAGACCGGGGCGACGCGATGTACGTGATTGCTCGGGGGATCGTTCACGTGCTCGATGACACCAACGGCGCGGAGGCTGAACCGGTAGCCGTACTGGGCGGCGGTGATCTGCTCGGAGAGATGGCGCTGGTAACCGGCGACCCCAGAACCGCGACGGCGCGCGCCGCCTCCACGGTGACTCTGGGACGCATCTCCAAGGCAGACTTCGATCAGCTCATGAGCGAGCGCCCACGGGTGCGCGAGCGCATTCTGGCCGCAGCAGAGGCGCGTGCGGAGGCGAATTGGTTGCGGCGCCACTCGCGGACCAACGGAGAGTTGACCCCGTGACGTATCACTGGAACGCGTCGGGTCGATGCCCGAGGCAACAAGCATCCAGGAACTCAAGGCTCAGCTCTCAGAGCTGGGCGTCGAGCCAGGCTGTGTGCTGCTCGTTCATACGTCGTTCCGCAAGGTAAGGCCCGTAAGCGGTGGCCCCGCCGCGTTGATCGAAGCGCTCAGCGAGACCATTGGCCCTCGGGGGACACTGGTGATGCCGAGCATGACGGCTGGAGATTCGCCTTTCGATCCGGCGTCGACGCCGACCTTGGATATGGGCGTCACGGCGGAGACGTTCTGGCGCGGTCCAGGCGTCATCCGCAGTACCCATCCGGGCGCTTCCTTCGCCGCGCGTGGGCCCCAAGCGGAGTCCATTTGCCGGCCCCAACCGCTCTCTCCACCCCATGGCGAGGACAGCCCGGTCGGGCGCGTGCACGAATTGGATGGGTGGGTGCTCCTCTTAGGTGTCGATCACTCGGAGAGCACGACACTGCACCTCGCGGAATCACTCGCCCAAGTCCCTTACTCGGTAGAGCACCCGTGCATCGTGGGATCCGGCGACGACGCCCACGAAGCATGGATCGCTGAAACGGATCATTGTTGCGAGGGCTTCAAGCAACTCAACTCATGGCTCGACGCCGCGGGGCTTCAGCGCATGGGTCAGGTCGGGTACGCGAGCGCGCGACTCAGCCGAGCACGCGACGTCGTCGCGACGGCGCTCCGCCACTTGGCGGTCGATCCCTTGATCTTTCTCTGTCAGCACGGTGCTGAGTGCTCGGAGTGCGATGCCGCGCGGGCGAGCGTCGCACAGCTGCCATGAGCGATCAGAAGGCTACACGCGGAGCACGCGTAAGAGGTGTCTTGGTCGAGCTGGGGCAAGCGTACGTCGCGTGCATGGCGCTCGCGCTGGCGTTCCAGCTTTTCCTCCGGGATGCATCGGCGCTGTTCTTTGCCGCGAGTTCCCTGGCGCTGTACTTCTTCGCTCCTCTCCCCCTACTGCTGGGGCTTGCGCTGTGGACCAAACGACGGGAGCTGTGGATTGGTGGTGCGATCCTGAGCGTGGTGTGGCTTTGGCACTGGGGTGCGCTGTTCTCGCCGCTGCGCCTGCAGTCGCCCAAGCCCGCAGCGGTGCGAGTCGCAACCTACAACCTCCTCGGCTTCAATCGCGCAACGGAAGCAACCATCCGCGAGCTGCGAGTGGCGGACGCCGACTTCGTCTCACTGCAAGAGCTGAACCTCGAGATGGCGGAGAGCATCGAGCGAGAACTCGCGAGCGTGTATCCGTATAGGCGACTGGACGCGCGTGACGGAGTGCGAGGGAGTGGAATGCTGAGCCGCTGGCCCATGGAGCCGGTGGACGCAGAGCTGCTCAAGGAATACGGCTGGATCGGCAAACCGATGGTCGCGAAGGTCCGCATCGCAGATCGCCAGCTCTACTTCGTTCAGTTCCACGCGGCATCGGGAACTGGGGCGGTGGAAGCACGTGAACACCAGGCCGAGCGCTTGCGAGACTTCGCGAAGAGCGCGGACCTACCGGTGATTGCGGCGGGCGACTTCAACGCAACGGATACCTCCCGCGCCTACGCCATCGCTCGCCAAGGACTGGAAGACAGCTGGGCCGAAGCTGGGTTCGGGTTCGGGCACACGTTCCCTGGGGATCCGGGTCCTGAAGTCGGGGGCTCCCGACCGAGCCTGGCGGGGGTTCCAGTACCGAAGTGGCTAATCCGCATCGACTTCATCTTCCACACGGAGCAGCTAGCCGCCGAGTCCGCAAGCATCGTCCCCTCTTCAGGTGGCAGCGATCACCGCATGCTCGTCGCGAGCTTCCGCTGGCGGTAACCTTCGCCGCACGGAGGCTCGAAGCACTAGGTTGGAAACACGTAGTGAAAGAACTCCGCTCGACTCGCGACACCCGCCTTCTGATAGACGGAGCTCAAATGCTGGCGGACCGTCTTGTCGCTGTTGTTCAGAACGCGCGCGATCTCTTCGTTGGATAGTCCCTTCAGCAACATGGTCGCGACTTCACGTTCTTTGGGGGTGAGGCGCGCTCGGCTGAGCGCCTGATCCACGTAGTGGGTCAAATCGCTGGTCTCATCCCAAAGCCGGTTCAGCACGCTGATCAGTTGATCGGCGGAAAACGGCTTCTCCAACAGGTAGCTGACCCGAAGCTCCAGCGCGCGTTTCAGGCGTCGCTTGTCGGCAAAAGCAGTGATCACGACGACCGGCGCGCTGAAGCCCGCCTCCCGCAGCTGGGCCACCAACTCAAGCCCGCCATCTTCATCGTCACCGAGTACGACGTCGGTAACCAGCGCGTCGAAGTAGCGGCCGCCGCGAGCCAGCTCGAGCGCCGATGGACGGTCCCCAACCGCGGCAACCGAGAGGCCGCGCGCGGTCAGCGCATCCTCCAGTAGGGAGCGTGATGCCTCTTCGTCCTCGACGAACAACAGCTCACGTCTCATTCACCCTCCGCGGCGAGCGGCAGCTCGAGCAGAAAGCACGCACCCGCTGGCACAGGCTCCAGGCGCACGTCGCCACCGCTTGCCCGCGCCAATCCACGGGCGATCGGCAGTCCAAGCCCGAGCCCTTTTTGGGGAGCCTTCGAAGAACGAAGTGGCTTGAAAATTTCGGACCTCATCTCGTCAGGGATCCCAGGCCCATTGTCGGCGACACGAATCCGTACGGCATCATCTGAGCGTACCACCTCCACGTCGACCTCTCCATTGGGCACACCGCTGACCGCGTCCACCGCGTTCGATACCAAATTCTCGAGCGCGGTCCTCACCAGGGCTTCGTCCCCGCGGAGCGTGACATGAGGCTCGCCTCGACAGCTCACCCGCGCACCTCCCCCGCGAGCTAGCGCATCGAAATGCTCGACGGTTTGCCGAACCAGCGATCCCAGGTCGTAAGCGCTCAGGTCGTGCAGCGGTTGGTCTGCAATTGCCCCCAGCTCACGGAAGCGTGAGTTCATGCGCTCCACCGCGGTCGCAGCGCGGTCGACCAGCCGTTCCTGGCGCTCGGGCTCTTCGCACTTTCGCAGCTCCTCCAACGCCAGGCCGACCGTGTGAAGCGGATTCCGTAACTCGTGAAGCAGAGAAGACACCAGTACCCAGACGGCTTGTTCGCGCTCCGAGCCTCGCAAGCGCTCCCGTAGACTCTCCAGCGCTTGTTGTTCCGCGCGGTACTTTTCCGAGCGGTTTCGGGCGAACTCGAGCACGAAGCCCACACCGACCCCGAGCGCCGTCGGAATCGTCCAGTCGAGCAGCAGGTGGCTTGGGTGCTCTGCCGGCCACAAGGCGTCGATCCAACGCAACACCACGGCGTACAAGAGTCCAAGCCCCACCCCGAATGCGACTGAACTCCACCTGGTCTTCGACTTGGACGCCTGGCGCACCCCGATAGTACTGCTCGCAGATTCGGCCACGAGCCATCCTACGAATGTCCCAGGTCAGCACCAACGATCACCGCCAAAACCGCAGACCACGGATCCCCCCGCCTGCCTCTTCAGAGGCGAAGTCAAGGTGACAGGCTGACGCGGACATTCGTCGGATGGTGCAATCCGCCGCCGTAGCCCAAGTTGCGGCGACATGGCGGTTCAGTTCAAACGTGCCCTGGTCTTGGCGGGCTTGGCCTTGAGTGGCGGCTTCGCTCAGCAAGCCGCGGCTCAAGAGGTTCACGCGGCGTCGACGAGTCCGCTGCGGGTCAGCCTGGAATACGCGACCCGTCAAGCGGCCCAGGCATCTCCTGAGCTTGGGCCAGCCCGGGAAGGCCAGCGCGCGTCGGAGCGGACAAGGCGAGCGAGCCGCCAACCGCTAACCACCAACCCGCGCCTCGAGCTGTCTGCTGGCCCGCGCTGGGGCGCAGACCAGGGCCTCGACGTGAGCGTCGGACTTTGGCAGGACGTCCCGCTGGCCGGAGTTGGGGCGTCCCGCGAGCGGGCTGCGGACGCGCGCGCCGTCGCAGCAAGATTCATGCTGCGTAGCGCTGAGCTTCAAGCAGCACTCACCGCGGGCCTCGCCTGGGTCGATGCGCGCACCGCTGCCGAGCTCTTGAAGATCCGCAAGGAAAGCGTCAAGTCGACGCAGCGGCTGATCAAGATCACCGAGTCTCGCTTCGCCGAGGGGGCCGCAACGCTGGGCGAGCGCGCGCTCTCACGCTCGATCCACGGCGCGGCCAAGGCATCGGTGCTCGACGCGGAAGGCATGCGTTTCAGCGCCGACCTCGAACTCGCGTACGCTATGGGCGCCGACGAAGAAAAGTCCCTCCTCAGCGTCGGTCGTCTCGACGCCGACGGTCCCGATATCAAGGAGTCTTCCGCATTCGCCAGCCTCACTCAGTCACCCGAGTTGCGACGCCTTGCTGCAGAGGCCCACGCCGCGCGCGCAGCCGCATCGCAGTCGCAAGCCGAGGGTGCACCCAGCCTGTCGTTAGGCCCGTCAGTTACCCGTGAGGCGAACGGGGATTGGGTGCTACTCGGGCGCGTCAGCATCCCGCTGCCACTCGTGAATCCCCGCGCGGTCGAAACGGCAGAGCACGAAAAAAGCGCGGCCCTCGCCCGCGCCGAATACGCTCGAGTCCGCCGTAGCTTGCGGCGAGAGGTACACCTGCTGGTGCACGAGCGTGCGCACGCGCGGCGTACCCGCGACGCGCTCGCGAAAGACGCGGTGGGTCCCGCGAAGGTCGCCGAAGAGGAGGCGCTCCTCAAATATTCCCTGGGGAAATCAAACATCCAGGAGGTCAACATCGCGCAGCGGAACCTGACGGACGCGAAGGAACGCTGGCTGCTTGCCGCAGCTGACGCGCGCGCGACCGAACTCAAACTCTTGGCGATCACCGGGCGCCTACCAGGAGCGGAATTCCAACCTGCCCGAAAGGGGGCACGATGACTTGGCAGCGAGCAGCCTCGATGGGCATCGTTAGCGCACTCCTCGCGCTCGCGTGTGGCCAGAAAGAAACCCAGATCGAGGAACCAGCCGCAGCGGAAAGTACCTCGTCCCCGCGCACCGTACGCGTCGATCCCAGCCTGGTCGAACAAGGACGCATCAGCGTGGCGCCGGTAGAACGCCGCAACGCCGTTGACGAGATCCGCGCCACGGGCACCGTCACCCCGGATCTCGACGGAGCCGCTGACGTCGGAGCTTTGGTCTCATCTACCGTGCAGCGGCTCTTGGTGCGCGAAGGAGACCGCGTGAAGCAAGGGCAACTCCTCGCCGAGCTCAACGCACCCGACGCAGCCCGAGTCGCCGGGGAGCTAGCCAAAGCGCGTTCCCAGCGAAGCCGGGCTGAACGCGCATTGGCGCGAGAGGAGAAGTTGATCGCTCGCCAGGCGACGACCGCGGTCGAGCTGGAGCAAGCCCAAGCCGATCTCGCAGGACTGCGGGCAGAGGAACGCGCCGCGCGCCTGCTTCTCGGGGCCTACGGAGCGAGCGGCGCACGGGTCCAAGTACGAGCGCCAATAGCTGGAGTCATCGCCCAGCGAAACGCGGAGCTTGGCACACGCGTAGAAGGCGGGGAGCGCCTCTTCCGCATCGTCGATCCGACGAAGCTCTTGGTGAGGGCCGAGGTGCTCGAACGCGACGTAGGCGGCGTGGAGAAGGGCACGACGGCATCTCTTCTATTTCCCGACGGCAAGATTTGCAGCGCCAAGGTCCTGTTCCGAAGTACCCAGGTGGAACCCGGGCGGCACGCCGTTGCGGTATGGCTCGCGCCGAGCGACTGCAAACTGGACCTCGCGGGCCAGAGCCTGAACGTGCAGCTTCACAAAGCAACCGGAGACGCCAAGAAGCCGCTCGCGCTTCCTCGCGACGCCGTCGTCGATCTCGATGGGACGCCAGTCGTGTTCGTGCAGGGCAAGTCACCCGGCGAGTTCGAGGTCGAACCCGTGATCGTGGATCGATTCAGTGAGACCACGGCCTTCTTGATCAAAGGCCCCGACGAGACACACCGCGTAGCGGTGCGCGGGACAATTCTACTCAAGGGCGAGTGGATGCGTTCGAGCATGGAGTGAGCATGATCGGAAAAGCCGCACGCTTCGTCATCGACAACCCGCTGCTCGCAATCCTGGGCGTCGTGGTGCTGATCGCTGTGGGGATCCGCAGCTACAGTCGCCTTCCGATCGACGCTGTCCCTGACGTCACCAACGTCCAGGTTCAGGTGCTGACTTCGGCTCCAGGCCTATCGCCAACAGAGGTCGAACGCCTCGTCACGCAGCCCGTGGAACTCGCAATGACGGGCATTCCCGGGGTGGATCGCGTGCGCTCGGTGTCCCGCGCAGGTGTGAGCGCGGTGACGCTGGTCTTCGATGACGGGATGAACGTCGAAAAAGCACGCGAGCTCGTGGCGCAGCGGCTCGCTGGAGCGCGTGAGTCGATCCCGCGGTCTGCGGGTCGACCGGAGCTCGGACCACTGACGACCGGCCTGGGCGAAGTCTATCATTTCACAATCAGCTGGCCCGGCCATTCCCCCGCGGAAATCCGTACCCTACTAGAATGGGACATCGCCTACCGCCTGCGATCGGTGCCGGGGGTCGTAGAGGTAAACCCCTGGGGAGGCGATGAACGGCAGATCGAAGTCCAGCTGCGCGAGCCTGATCTCTTCACGGTAGGCGTGTCGCCGCGGCAAGTGCAGGACGCTGTGCTCGCTGGTGGGAACAACGTCAGTGCAGGCTCAATCGAGCGCCGCGAGGAGGGCACATTCGTGCGACTCGATGGCTCCTTTCGTCAGGCGTCCGACGTCGGCAGCTTGGTCGTCAAGTCGCCGGTAGCCGGCGGCCCGTCCGTCCTCGTATCGGACGTCGCCGACGTGAAGGACGGTGCTGCGCCACGCTTCAGCGCTGCCACCGCCGACGGTCAGGGCGAGACCGTCTACGCGATGGTGCAAATGGTCGCCGGCGGCAACGCTCACGACGTAGTCGCGCGGGTCAAGCAGCGACTCGCGGAGATCGAACCCACTTTGCCAGACGGTGTGAAACTAGAGCCGTTTTACGATCGAGCGGCGTTCGTGGACGACGTGCTCGGCACCGTGAAGAAGAGCTTGCTCGAGGGCGGTCTAGTCGTCGCCCTGGTGCTGCTCTTGATGCTGGGAGATCTCCGCGCGGGCCTGCTTGTGGCTAGCGTAATCCCACTCAGCATGCTCGGCGCCTTCGCCTTGATGTACGCCACGGGCGTCAGCGGCAACCTGCTCAGCTTGGGCGCGATCGACTTTGGTTTGGTCGTCGATGGTGCAGTCGTCGTCGTAGAGGGCGCCCTCGCAACCATGGCCGCCCGAAAACTTTCGGGTCGAGCAGCCATGGGAGCCACCGCGAGTGAAGTCGGACGACCAGTGACCATGGCGGTGTTGATCATCGCGATCGTCTACGTGCCCGTGCTGCTGCTCGAAGGCGTGGAGGGCAAGATGTTCCGTCCCATGGCTTTGACGGTGCTGTTCGCCATTGGGACGGCGTTGATCCTTACTTTCACCTGGGTGCCGGCAATCGGCGGGCTGCTCTTGAAGCACGCCCACGACAAGGAGCCTTGGTTGGCGCGCAAGCTCAGTGCCCTCTACGCACCCGTCGCCGCGTTCGTGACCCCGCGCTGGCGCCTCTCCGCCTCCGCGCTCGGCGTGCTGCTGGTCGCGGGTATCGCAGTTGGAAGCACCCGTGGAGCGGAGTTCGTCCCTCGCCTCGAAGAAGGCGACCTCGCCATCCAGATCACGCGCCCGCCGAGCGTTTCCCTGGAGGAAGCAGTTCGCGGCACCACAACCGTAGAGCAAACCTTGGCGCGTTTCCCCGAGGTTGAAAGAGTCGTGTCGCGCACGGGTAGTCCCGACGTCGCGACGGACGTGATGGGCGTCGAGCAAAGCGACGTCCTGGTGATGCTCAAGCCGCGCAAGGAGTGGCAGAGCGCGGACAACGCCGCGGGTTTCGCTACGGTGTTCGAACCCGCGCTGCGAAAAGCGTTGCCAGGGGCGGCGTTCGGTTTCACCCAACCCATCGAAATGCGGGTGGACGAGCTGATCGGCGGAGTGCGCTCTGACGTGGGCGTGAAGCTGTTCGGCGATGATCTGGTGATGTTACGTACGCTCGCTGAACAACTCAGCGCGGTGATTTCCGCGACCCCCGGCGCGGCCGACGTGAGAACCGAACCGATCAGTGGCCTGCGTATGATCACCATGCGCCCCAACAGCGCCAAAATGAGCCGCCTGGGTGTACGCCCCGAAGAAGTCGAGACGTTCGTCGAAGCGCTGCGCATGGGGACCCCCGTAGGAAAGCTACTGGAAGGTGAGCGACGGTTCGATGTCGTCGTCCGCATGAGCAAAGCCCCAGCCGCGGACCCCTCTCCGCTCAGTCGGCTACGCATCCCTTTGGATGACGGACGCACTGTGCTCCTCGGCGACGTCGTAGACATCCGCGAGACCAGCGGCCCCGCTCAGGTCAGCCGGGAGCAAGCGAGACGCCGCGTCGTGATCGAAGCCAACGTCAGAGGACGTGACCTCGCTAGCTTCGTTAGGGAGCTGCAGCAGCGCGTCAAGCAAGTGAAGCTCCCGCCGGGGTACTACATCGAATACGGCGGCGAGTACGAGAACCTGGCGCGAGCCACTGAGCGCCTAGCACTGATTGTCCCAGCCACGCTGCTGGCGATCCTGGTTCTGCTCTACATGGCGTTCGGTTCCATCCGACCCGCTCTGTTGATCTTCGTGAACGTTCCCGCCGCAGCCACGGGTGGCGTGTTCGCGCTCGCGCTGAGAGGGCTGGACCTCTCCATCAGCGCCGCAGTCGGCTTCCTCGCGTTGTTTGGCGTGGCTACGCTCAACGGAGTCGTCTTGCTTGCTGCCGCGAGGCAACGTCAGCAGAATGGCGAGACGCGCGCGACCGCGAGCCTGAACGCAGCACGTGAACGCTTGCGCCCAGTAGTCACGACCGCGCTGGTCGCGGCCCTGGGCTTCGTTCCCATGGCGCTCGCAACTGGAACTGGCTCGGAGGTCCAGCGCCCCCTGGCGACGGTAGTCATCGGCGGCCTGGTGACGGCCACGCTCGCGACGCTGCTCGCATTGCCCGCGCTCTTCGCGCGCTTCGGTGGAGACGTCGACGACGGTGCAGCAAGCTCAGGCGGCGCCTGAAGTGCGAGCGGACTCCGGTTCAGCGCCGCTTAGCACTTCCCTCACCCGGTTCTTGAGGGCGCGGGGGGTGAGGGGCTTCTGCAAGTAGGCTGCATCCAACTCGAGGAGCTGATGCACAGTCACGCTGTCGTCGGTGTAGCCCGACATAAAGAGCACCTGGAGACCTGGACGAGCCGCCTGGAGTCGCTGCGCGAGCTCTCTTCCTCCGACGCGTGGGAGTACCAGGTCAGTTAGCAGTAAGTGGATCTTGCCCTTGTGCTGCTCCGAGAGGATCATCGCTTCGCCCGCGTTGGACGCCACCAGCACCTGGTAGCCGCCGCGCTGGAGGATGGTTTGAGCGACTTGGCGCACCTGCTCGTCGTCCTCTACGAGTAAGATGGTCTCGTTGCCCCGGCTGGATTCGGGGGCCTTCGCGAGCGGCGGGCGGTCCGCCACCTGCGTTACCTCCGGGAAATAAATCTTGAATGTCGTACCCACCCCTGGCTCGCTGTACAGCCAGATGTGCCCGGCGTTCTGCTTGACGATACCGAAGACCGTCGACAGGCCGAGGCCCGTGCCCTTGCCTTGCTCCTTGGTCGTAAAAAACGGCTCGAACACTCTGAGCTGCGTCTCACGATCCATCCCGTGACCGGTGTCGCTCACCGCGAGCATGACGTAGTGCCCAGGTCGCGCGTCGAGGTGCATGCGAGCGTACTCATCGTCCAGGTAGACGGCACGTGTCTCGATTGTTAGTTGCCCACCGTTCGGCATCGCGTCCCGAGCGTTGACAGCCAGGTTCATCAACACCTGGTCCACGGTTCCCGGATCCGCGACGACACGGCCTACGTCCGGTTCATGCAGGCATGTGAGTTCGATATCAGCCCCCAGCAGCCGAGCTAGCATCCGCTCGGAACCACCGATGACTTCGTTCAAGTTGAGCACCTTGGGCTCGAGCACGCGACGGCGACTGAAGGTGAGTAGTTGTCGCGTAAGCTCAGTAGCCCGCTGCCCGGCCAGGCGTATCTCGTCGACATCTGCACGCAGCGGGTCGTCCGCCGGGAGGTCCATGTAGAGCAGCTCAGCGCAGCTCAGCACGACAGACAGTAGATTGTTGAAGTCGTGGGCGACGCCACCAGCGAGGCGACCTATCGCCTCCATCTTTTGTGACTGCCGCAGCTGTTCCTCCAGCTCCGCCAGCTCCCGCTCGCGAGCCTTCTGGGCAGTGACGTCGAGGGACAGAATGCAAACCCCCTTGGGGACCGGCACGAAGCGAAGTTCGAACCAGCCGTTGGATCCGTCCGGATACTCAAACTCATTCACCATGCGCTGCTCGCGCCGATCGCTCAGCGTCTCTCGAAGCGCTTCGAACATCGGCGTCTGCTCGATGCCTGGATAGCACTCCATCATCGTGCGCCCGAGGAGTTCCTCGCGACTGGTCTTGCCCTGCGCGATCACCGCCTCGTTCACGTAGAGGTAGCGGAAGTCGAAGCCGATTACCTGACACCCCTCGTGCAAGCTCTCCAGTACTTCGAGCGCGATCAAGTCGGCGCTCCCCGCAGCAGCGCCCAGCATCGAGTCCCCCATGACAGCTCTGATTCTGCCACACCAGCGCGAGGGTCGCGATTCCCTCCGAAGCAATTCCTAGGCTACAAAAGCTGCAGGTTCTCCCAAGCTTGGCGAACGCCGTGTAGCCGTCTCAAACCGCAGGTAGCCGTCTCAAGATGCGACAGGGGCGTCGCTTGTCGACACCTCAGGCAGGCGCTGCGCCGGCGCGATCCCCACCTCCGTTTCCCAAGCCATCCGGCGCCGCGCCTTTATCGCGTGCTTCTTTGCCGCGCGGCAGCGCGAATGTAAGCAGACCGGCGCCAACCAGCGCAGATAGCAGCGAACCGGCGATGACACCCACACGCATGGATTCGAGGTGCGCAGGGTTTGCGCCGAACGCCAGGCTACCGATGAAGATGCTCATCGTGAAGCCGATGCCAGCGAGCAGGCTCACGCCAAGCAAGCCGCCCGTCCCCGCCCCTTCCAGCTTCGGAACCCAACCCCTACGTAACGCGAGCCAGCAGATCGGAAAGATCCCGACCACCTTTCCAACTGCCAAGCCTAGTCCAACTCCCAATGCCGTTGGCGTCGCTAGACCTTCGAGGGACACCCCTCGGAACGACACCCCAGCATTCGCGAAGGCAAAGATGGGCAGCACACCGAGCATGACCCATGGGTGCAGCGCGTGCTCCAGCGTCTTCACCGGGGAACGCTCCGAGCTGCCGACGGCGCCGTCACCAACCGCTCCGTACGGAATCAATAGGCCGACTATGACGCCAGCGATGGTCGCGTGGATCCCTGACTTCAGGACGGCAACCCACAGCATCAGCCCCACGGCCAAGTAGGGCCACAGCCGGCGCACACCCCCGCGATTGAGCAAGACGAGCGCGCCCGTGAAGAGCCCGGCGAGCGCCAACGCGCCCAGGTTCAGCTTCGCAGAGTAAAAGAGCGCGATGATCAGGATCGCGGCGATGTCGTCGAACACCGCAAGGGTCATCAAGAATGTCGTCAGTGAGCGCGGCACTCGAGAGCCGAACATACCGAGCACCGCGAGGGAGAACGCGATGTCCGTTGCGCTGGGGATCGCCCATCCGCTCTCGGCGCCCGGCGTGCCTCGGGTAACCCCCAGGTAGATCAGCGCCGGCACGGCGATACCGCCCACGGCAGCAAGCGCTGGCAAGAGGACCTGGGACAGCTGCCTCAGCTGACCGGCCTTCGCCTCGTGTTTGATCTCAAGGGCGATGAGCAGGAAGAAGACCGCCATCAGGCCGTCGTTGATCCACAACAGCGCAGGCTTCTCTAGGCTCCACGCTCCCGCCCCAACTCCCAACTTGGCCTGGAGCAGGCTTTGATACGTCTCGCGCAACGCCGTGTTCTCGAACACAAGCGCCGCGAGAGTCGCGCCCACCAACAACAAGCCACCTAGGAGTTTCTTCATCTCGTCCTCTCCGCCCCCCGCATCAAAACCTAGGGCGCAGCCCACATGTAGGCAAGGACGATATATTCGACACAACATGTCGCTATACTCGACATGTCTTGGCGCGTGCAGAAGCGTCGCCTAGCGACGGGTGATCTTCCGCTGGATCCCTGCCGCAACCTCACCCACTCGCTCCCGGAACCAAGAACTCGCAGCATCAGCGGAGAACCGCGAGTGCCAGAGCAAGTCCACGCTGTGCTCAGGCAATGTCAGCGGCGTTGGCAACACCAATAGCCGCGGCCCGCAGAGCGTGGCCAGCGCACTCGGCGCGGTGAGGATCAAGTCTGTCTGCTCCACGATGCCGAGGGCGGTGTGAAACGTGGGCAAGCGCAAGGCCACGTGACGTTCGAGGCCGCGCTCCTCCAGCGCGAGGTCCATGACACCGGGGCCCTCGCCGCTGGGTGTGATCAACGCGTGGGACACCGAAAGGTAGCGGTCGAGCGTGAGCTTCGGACGAGTACGTCCCGCCACCACTGGATGATCCCTACGGATAAAGCATGCGTAACCGTCGCGAAACAGCGTCCGCCGCATCAACCCGGACTGCGAGTCGCTGGCTAGCAGTGTCTCTGCCCGCGGCATCACAGCGACATCCACTTCGCCGGTCTCCAAGCGCTGCGAGAGCTGCGGTGTTTGCACCGGAATCACTTGAACCGAAACCTGCGGGGCCTCCCCCCTAACCCGCTCGAGCAACGCAGGGATGGCGAGGGCATCGAACAGATCAGGAGTCGCGAGGCGAAACCTGCGCCGAGTCCTCCCCGGCACGAACCGAGGTTCCGAGAGCCCACGCTCGAGGAGCAGGAGTGCGCTCTCAACGGGAACCAGCAGCGTCTCTGCGCGGGGCGTGAGCTCCATGCCCGCGGCTCCTTTCACCAGTAGCGGGTCCCCGGCCAAGTCGCGCAGGCGACGCAGCGTGTGACTCATGGCAGATTGCGTGACCCCAAGCTGCGCCGCCGCGCGAGTCACGCTGCGCTCCTTGGCTAGCGCGCGAAACGCCACGAAGAGGTTGAGATCAACTCCCGCCAGGGCATGAATCCCGTTCATGACCACATGAGAGCACGCCATTTGGCTCATGCACAAGCAGCAACCATAGTCGGGTTGGGCGACACACGAACTGCCCGTTGAAAGGAACTCGACATGACGCAGCATTTCCGCAAAGTAACGACGCTGGTGGTTGGTGGCACCGGGAAGACCGGAACCGAGGTGGTGAAGGGGCTGAGAGCGATAGGGCAAAGCGTCGGCGTAACTTCTCGCCAAGGAGACCCCGCATTCGACTGGAACGCACCCAGCAACTGGCCAGAAGTCGTCGGGAACGCAGAGCAGCTCTACATCAGCTACGCGCCGGACCTAGCGCTGCCCACAGCCGCGCCACAGATCGCCGAGCTGGTGCGAATCGCCGTGGCCCAGGGCACGCGGCGCATCGTGCTGCTCTCGGGGCGGGGTGAACCTGAGTGCGAGCCAGCAGAGCGCGCTGTCCGGGAGTCTGGAGCGGCGTGGACCATTCTGCGCTGCTCCTGGTTCAATCAAAACTTCAGCGACGGCGCGCTGCTCCCAGCAGTGCTCTCAGGGACGGTGCGTATGCCCGCCGGCGAAGTGCGAGAGCCCTTCATCGACACGCGTGACATCGCAGACTGCGCGATTGTTGCACTGAGTCAACCTGGTCATGACGCCGCCACCTATGAACTCACGGGGCCGCGACTGCTGGGCTTCGCGGATGCAGCGAGAGAAATCAGCAGCGCCTCGGGCACGCCCCTCCGCTACCAGGCGGTGAGCGTGGCAGAGTACGCGAGCGATCTGGCGGAATATTTCCCTAAGGATCTTGGTGAGTGGCTAGCCGCCCTGTTCAACCGCGTACTGGATGGACGCAACGCGCAGACCACCCCCGACGTGCAACGTTTGCTTGGCCGCCAAGCGCGTGACTTTTCCGCTTTCGCGAAAGAGACTGCTGCGCGCGGAGTCTGGCGCGGCGAGGCTGCGGAGTAACTTACGATCCTTCGTCAATGCCACGCGGCAATGTACTTCGCCCAATGCGCGCACCGCCGAGCTCCCAGCACTCGACGCACGTCGCGCGGGCGAACCGCGCGTCGTGGGTGGCGAGCAGCAGAGCGCCGGGATAGCCAACCAGTGCAGCCTCGAGACGCTCGATGCTTGGTAGGTCGAGGTGGTTGGTCGGTTCGTCCAGAATCACCAGCCACACTCCGCGTGAGAGCCCGAGCGCAATCTGCAGCTTCTGAGCCTCCCCGGGAGACGGCCGCGCGGTGCGGATGAGTTGCTCTGGGTTGGTTCCCAGCGCGGCGACCAACTCGAACACGCGGCCCCGCTCCGCTGCCGGCAGCGCTCGGACGGCCTCTGCGCTGTCCATCGCCGCGGCCTCGTCCAGGTCTTGGGCAACATACAGGACCCGCTCCCTAGGCAAGCAGCAAGCAACGAGCAGCTCCTGGATCAGTGTCGATTTTCCGCTGCCATTGGGCCCTGAAAGCCAAACGCGGCTCTCGCGTTCCACGACCAGGGAGACGTCCTCAGCGATCACACGCTCACCTCTCGCGATGTGAGGCACGACCAATGAAACGAGGCGCGCCTTCGGACTTGCCTCGTAGTCGACGAAGAGCGCGCGACCGCGTTCCTTCTCGACCCGCAGCCTGTCGAGCTCCTCGCTGACGCGCTCGAGTTGAGTCCCGCTGGACGAGACCCGCGAAGATAGAGTCGCTGCCGCGCGTTCAGCGAGTCCCTTGCGCAAGGCTCCCCGGGCGTCGTTGTCCTTCGGCCCCTTCATTCGCGTACGCGCGCTGATCCCCCGCGCGGCCTGTTGAGCGACTTCGCGCTCACGCTGGACTCTGCCTTTCAGCTTGTGCTGCGCAGACCTGAGCTCGTGCCTTTGCGCCTGAAGAGCTGAGCGCTCAGCCGCGCGCAGCTCCGCAGCCTTCGTATATCCTCCAGGATACTCACGAAGCGATCCTCCTTCGAGCCACAGCACTGCGCAGCACAGCTCATCGAGTAACTCACGGTCATGGGAAACCATCACCACAGTCCCGCGATAGCCGCGCAGCGCGCTCTCGATCGCCCACCGACTCTCCGCGTCGATGTGGTTGCTCAGCTCATCGATCAGGAGCAAGGCTGGATCGCGGTGCAGAGCCGCTGCGAGCTGCCAGCGACGGCGCTCCCCTGGGCTAAGCGAAGCCCAGCGAGTCAGTTGCTCCGGCTCGAGCCCAAGGCGCTGTAGCCAGCGCAGGGCACCCCGATCGTAAACAGCTGCAAACGCTTCGACATCCCCTCCGGGAGCGTCCACTCGTTGCCCGCACAACGCCACGTCAGCAGGCGCTGGCCCCTGACGCACGCCAACGCTTGGAGCTAGCTGTCCGCCTAGCAGCCGCAACAGCGTCGACTTTCCCGCGCCGTTCGGCCCAACCACTCCCCAGATCCCAGAGGAGATTTCGACGTCAATTCCACCAAACAGCAGCTCGCCCTCGGCGAAACCAAAACCGACGTTCTTCAGACGTAACACACGCAAAGGCCTCCCGCGTGGAGGAAGCGCAGCGCTTTCCACGCGACAATGCGGCGAAAGGTCTGTCAGCGCACGTTTGGAGCGTCGTGAAGCCGCCACCAAGCTGACCCCTTCAAGAGGTCAGCACGAACTCGAGCCAGACGATCCGCAGCTTGGTCAGCATCGCGGAGCCCAAACGCAGCTAGAAACAAGGCGTTCAGCGCACCGGAACCAAAACAGCGGGCAGCTCAGTACTTCATTGGACGAGCAGAGTATGGCGACAGCGCTTGACCTCTGCAAGCCAAGACTTGGATTCGCCGACACTCGGCAGACGTCGTGACGTTGCGTCGACACTGTGAAGTGCGACGGGGGAGTCGAGACGCACACAGCAAACGGCTGTTCGCAAGCTGCCCGGCTGCCTACGCACTTCGGGACAGGCTTGCCCGCTCGGGCGCTGCAGTTCAGACGCGGCGGCTAGCGAGGGCTAGCATCGATCCTTGCCCCTATTCGCTCTTTGCGTGCGCGACGCGCGGATTCCTGCACAAGCTCTGTAGGCTCAAGACGCACAACGTTTCTGCGAGGTAACTCTTCGGAACACTCGTTGCAAGCTCGCCCGTGGGCATCGTCACAGAGGAGGGACCATGGGTAAGTCGGAGTTCGACGCATGCGTCGGCAAGGAACATTTTCGTCGCAAGGCCGAAGATGAGAGACTGTGGCCCATGCAAGCGTTGTCTTGGACGGCGGGGGTTGCCGTGCTGCTGACTCCCGCGCTCGCGCTAGCGGTAGAAGTTCCGCCCGGCAATGCTCCGCAGCAAGCACCCACAGCGACCCCCGGTGCGCCCGCCCCGGTGGTGCAAGGCGCGCCCCCGCCACCGCCGCCTACTAGTGAAGTGCACGTCGCGGAGCCGCCTCCACCAGAACCGCCGCCTCGCCGGCGGCACAGCTTCGATGCGCCCCCCGCCTCGACCGGCTTTCAGTTGTCCTTTGGCCTAGGGCTTAGCTTTCCGTACGGAGATGCAACCGGTGAGCCAGGAGACAGCCTTGGAGCACGCTACGCCTGGCAGTTGCCACTTCTATTCGGGCTCGGCGCCAAAGTCGCCGAAGAGTGGTACGTCGGGGGCTACCTGCAGTTTGGTTTTGGCAGCGAAGGGAGCGACCCGAAGGTCGAAGACGCGTGTGACGACAAGGACACCAACCTCGAGAACGACGTCTCCTGTTCCGTGCTGACGATTCGGCTCGGAGTCGAGGGCGTGTACTCGTTCGAACCAGCGGCCCGCTGGAACCCGTGGCTCGGCTACGGCCTGGGCATCGAGAGTGTCATCCAGACCATCGACGACCGCCCACAAAACCGTGAGGAGACGAACACCAGCACCGGTACCACCTACGCCAAGCTGAGCTTCGGCGCGGACTATCGAGCCAGCGTTGGCTTTGGTCCGGTCGTAGAGGTCGCCGCCACGCGCTTCCAGAAGACGACGACCGAGGTGAACGGCTACGAAGTGCACTCGGGTCCAGTGGATGATCCTGCGTGGCACACCTGGATCACCCTCGGCATTCGCATGGTGGTGCGCCCATGAATCGCCTCACCTGGTTGGGGCGCACGGCGCTCTTCGCGCTGGGCGCGCTTGTTTCAGCGTGCACGATTGACGCGACGGGCCTCAGCTACGCCAGCGTAACGCTCAGCGCGACGAACGTGGCCGGAGAGAGCACCCAGGGCAAGTGCACGACACTACCCATCCTGCGCGGTAGTCACGAACTGAACAACGTCGACTTCGATGGTCAATTCCAGGCGCGGGTGTTCGCCAGCTCAACGGACGTGGAGATCAGCTTCCGCGGCGTTCAAGACGCGGGCGCGCTGCGTCGCGTGCTGAGCGCCGAGGAGCTGGAAGGCGGCTACGCCGAGAGCCTCGACGTGGTCGCACAGAATGGCCAGACGTTCGAGGTCTTGATCAAGTCGGGGTGCTCCGAATGAAGCGCGCAACTCTGCTAACCCTGCTCGCCGCGGCGCTGTGCGCTCAGGCTTGCCTGAACACTGGCGATGACCGGGGACCAACGACGCAAGTTCACTTCGGACAGGGAGCGCGAGGTGGCAGCGGTGGAAGCGGCGCCGGCGGGAGCGGCGCCGGCGGGAGCGGCGGGAGCGGCTTCGATCCACCAGCAGCGAGCGGCATGTCTCCGACTTCGGGTGAGTACGGCAGTGTGGTGACCATTACCGGAAGCAACCTCGGCAGCAGCGCGCGCAGCGACGTGCAGCTCGTGTTGGGCGGTGGCGGAGAGGTCGTGCTCACTCCGACCGACTCAGACTTCGTGCACAGCTGGACGGAGGACCAAGTGAGCTTCCGCTTCGCGTTTCCGGCGGAGGGCGCCGTCGCCATCGAAACGCCTCAAGGCGCGGCGCTGGCGGGGGACTTTCAGCCCACTTGGTCCCCTGGTACACCCTACCCGATCGCGCCCGGAGCGAGCGTTGTCAGCAGCGTCGCGACCGGCAGCGGAGAACTCGCGGTAGTCATCGACACCACACCGCCCACGCTGAGTCGCTTCAGCGCGAGCGCTCACTCTGACGCAAACATCGCCGTGAGCGGCTACCGGAAAGAGACCTTGCGTCTTTACCTTGGGGAAACGCTCGAGGTCGTCGGCTTCGCGCTCAGTGACACCTCCCCCCCAGAAATCCTTCAGCTAGATCCCGATGGCAATGGGGGGCTCGTCGCGAACGCGACCGGGGTAACGGTCAGCGAGAGCTTCGTACTGGCGGGCGGTGCGAGCGGCGCGGTGGTGTGGTTCTCGGAGAACGACCAGTGGAGCCGAGCGAGGCCGAGCGCTGGTGCGTGGAGCATCGACAAGGGTCCCATCGCAGATCCGGATCCCAGCGCACCGGATCACGCGGCCGGCGCGACCAGCGACGGAACCTTGTGGATCGCGCACTCCGTGGACAGCGGCACGCTGCTCGACGACATGGAACGCCCGATGTGTCAGAAGCTTGGGCCAAGCGACACGAGCTTCGGCGGTTCGTTTGCGTGCGGAATCAGCATGGATGACTACATCACGAGCCTCGACTTCTCTGACCGGGGTCGTGGCACGGTGCTGCGTTATTGCGGCAGTGACGTAGACCCCTGGGGCCTGAGCAGCACGGACTACCTGTGCTACACAGCGCTGCTCACTCCAAACGGTAGCCCCAAGCTTTCGCTCCCCGACGAGAAGGACTCGAGCCGCTACGCGTTCACCGACAGCTTGGTCGTTGGGGGGATCTGTGACCGCGAGCTGGGCACGCAGCTGACAGCGGATCCTGGCAACAACCCGGGCGAGACGGCGCTCTGGCCGTGTCCCCAGCTCGACGCGCTGGAGGTCGACAGCAGTGGCGACTTTGCGCTGCTGGTGCGCCACGAAAACTCGCTGTACTTCCCAACGCGACAGACAATGCCCTAGCCGCTCGGGGCGCGGGGCTGGTGCGAGGCGGGGAGCGAATCTAGACTCCGCCTTGCCATGAACACGACCATCGTCGACTTCGAGCAGCACCGCCGCGGCTTGATGGGCCACTGCTACCGCATGTTGGGCTCCTCCGCGGACGCCGACGACGCGGTGCAAGAAACACTGGTGCGTGCATGGCGTCACCAGGCAACATTCGAGGGACGCGCGTCCGAGCGCACGTGGCTCTATCGCATCGCGACCAACGTGTGCCTGGATGCGATAGCCAAGCGGGGCCGCCGCCACCGTCCCATGGAGCTCGGTCCATCGGGGGACTTGCACAGCGAGCTCACGGAGCATCCTCGCACTCACTGGCTCGAACCAGTGCCCGACACCCAGGTGCTGCCTGAAGATGCGGATCCGTCGCGCCTCTTCAACCTGCGGGAGAGCGTGCGCTTGGCCTTCGTCGCGGCGCTTCAAGAGCTGCCCGCCAAGCAGCGCGCGGTGCTTCTCCTCACGGAAGTGGTTGGGCTCTCCGCGGCCGAAACGGCGAAGGCCCTCGAGCTGTCGGTCGCTGCAACCAACAGCGCGCTACAGCGAGCACGGGCGACCCTCGCGAGTCGGGACCTCAGCAGCCACGCCGCGCCCCTCGAGGAGACCAAGCAAGAGCTCTTGAAGCGCTATGTTGCGGCGTTCGAGCGCTACGACGTCGACGCGCTCACCGCCTTGATGCGGGAAGACGCAACGCTCTCCATGCCGCCCTTCGCGCTCTGGCTTGAAGGCACGGCGCGCATCAAGGACTGGTTCCTCGGCCCTGGCATTGGCTGCAAGGGCTCACGCCTGGTGGCGACCCAGGCGAACGGGCTGCCCGCGTTCGGCCAATACCGCGTCGACCCGAAAGGCGGCTGGTCTCCGTGGGCGCTGATCGTGCTCGAGTTCGATGGTGAGCGCATCAGCGCGAACAACGCGTTCCTGGACACCGCGACCTTGTTCCCACGCTTCGGGCTGCCGGATCACCTGAGCTAGTGTTCGGGACGGATTTTTTTGGGGGAGAGGGCCGATGAATCTGCGGTCTTCGCCCAGTCCAAGGTGCTGAGTGCTGCGCGATCTGCGCCGCAGCCCCCAAAAAGGAGTCCCCAAGACCATGTCCCGAATGATCTTCGTCAACCTGCCCGTGCGCGACCTGAAGCGCTCGATGGACTTCTTTGCGAAGCTCGGCTTCCAGTTCGACCCGAAGTTCACCGACGAGAAGGCCGCGAGCATGATCGTCAGCGAACAAGCGTTCGTGATGCTGCTGCGGCACGACTTCTTCAGCACCTTCACCAAGCGGTCGATCTGCGACACCAGCACCCACACCGAGGCGCTAGTCGGGCTCATGTGTGCGAGCCGCGCGGAAGTGGACGAGATGGTGCGCCGTGCCCTGGAGGCCGGAGGCACCCAGCCAGACCCGGCTCAAGATCACGGCTTCATGTACGGCTGCGGCTTCACCGATCTGGACGGCCACCACTGGGAAGCAGTGTGGATGGATCCTGCCGCCGCAGCATAGCGCTTTCGTCGCCTGAGCTTACGCCCCGGGGCTCTGTGCTCTATAGCCTCGGCATGGGGAAAAGCCGCGCTGCATCCAAGGCCAACTGGAACGCCTTGCGTCTGAAGCGTATCTACGAAGCGCCGAGTCCAGAGGACGGCCAGCGCGTGCTGGTCGACCGCCTGTGGCCCCGGGGGCTCAGTAAGGAGAAAGCGGAGCTGACAGTCTGGCTCCGCGACGCGTCGCCGAGCGACGCTCTCCGGCGCAAGGTGCATGCGGCACCCGAAGAGAACTGGGATAGTTTCCTCACGGAATACCGAAATGAGCTAAACTCTGAGAGGGCGCAAGCGGCACTTGCGGAGCTCGAGCGGTTGCTCACACAAGGTCCCGTCACGTTGCTCTACGCCGCGAAAGACGAAGCGCGCAACAACGCCGTGGCGCTGAAGTTGCTCCTTCAACGCTGAAGCTGAGTCGCGTTACTGCTGAAGCTCGACGGAGCCGATGTCCACCACGCCACCCGAGGGTCGTGGCATGCGGGCTTGATCCTCGGTGAGGGTCGATATGGGATCGCCGCCGTCGATGGCAGGGCTGCCGGTGAGCAAACGATGAGTCTGGGTAAGACCGAAGTTCAGCGCCAGACCGCTCAGCAACGGATCGAGCGGCGCACCATTCGTGCCGGTCTTGTCGGAAACGCCCCACGGACCGCCAACGGGAGCGACACCAATCAGATTGTAGCCGAGGCTCACGAAGCCGCTTCCGCCGGTAACGTCATTGCCGTTCTTGGCCACGATGCTGCCCGAGATGGTGCACGGGCTCAGGCGCGCGACGATACCGGCTCCGGTGTTGCTCACGATAGTGGAGTTCTCGACTGTCAGAGGGATGTCGCTGAAGATGCCGTCGCCGGTGTTGCCCGAGACCGTGCTGTTGCTCAGCAAGCCCGTGGGAGGCACCGTGTTGGCTACCAAGCGAATGCCAGCACCGGCATTGCCGGTGTTGCCGGAGACCGTTGACCGCACGAGGTGCAGGTACCCCGCAGAGTCGAGGTAGATCCCTCCGCCTTCACCGCTTGAGGTGTTACCCACCACAGCGCACTCCGTCATCGTCAGTCGCGTCCCTCCGGCGCGCACCCCGCCACCGTTGCTACCGCTGCCGTTCGTCACGGTCAGGCCGAAGAGCTCGATCGTGTTGGTTCCGAGGGACATGACGGGATGCGTCCCTCCTCCGTCTAGCACCGTGCGCCCCGCACCCATCCCGACCAGGGTGAGATTTTTCGCGATCGCGATCTGCGATCCGAGTTGAATCGTTTGCCCAGCGACGAAGCGATCGAACGTCACGAAGTCGCCGGATGCCGCCGCGGTGATCTTGGCACGCAACGAGTCCGCACCCGTGTCGTTGGCGTTCATCGCGACGTTGGCGTCCTTGTGGAACGCAAAAGCGCTCGTGCGGGTCGCCGTCAGCCCGCTCGAGTTTTGCACCACGACATCGGCCCAGCTGTTCACCGTACCCGTTGGCGCGAAGAAGGTGATCTCGGTAGGGCTGCGGAAGATCATCGTCGCCGCTGCGCCACCGATCGTGACGGTCGTGCTGGAGTCAAAGCCAACTCCAGAGATTGTCGCGTAGGTTCCACCAGAAGCGCGCCCCGCAGGCGGGAAGATGCAGCCGATGCCAGGTGCACCAGCAGCCGGCGTCGGCGTGATGTTGCACCAGCTCTTCAGCTTGCAGTTGGTGTCACAGGTTACGGTGTTGCCCGCGCGCCCTTCGGCGTTTCCGTCGCACTCCTCTTTGGTGAGATCCACCACGCCGTCGCCGCAGAACAACACCGGCCCGGTGCCGCCGGTGCCCGCTGTTCCAGCAGAGCCTCCAGTCGAGGCGCCGGCGGTACCGCCAGTGCCACCGCCCGTTCCTCCGGTGGTTCCGCCACTGCCGCCGACAGCACCACTGCCGCCGACAGCACCACTGCCGCCCACAGCACCACTGCCGCCCACAGCACCACTGCCGCCCACAGCACCACTGCCGCCCACAGCACCACTGCCACCCGTGCCGCCAGCAGCGCCCGTGCCGGCGCTGCCCCCGCTCGCGCCGGTACCCGCGGTTGCATTCCCCGCGGAACCACCCTCTCCGCCGTTCGCGGAGCCATCACCGGTTCCGGCGTCATCCCCCCCTCGCTTCTTCGTGGTGTCGTCATCAGAGCACGCCGCGGCGAGCACCCCGGTGACGCACAGGGCCAGGAACCAACGCGCCCGACCGGGCACGAGCAAGGAACGGAATGAGCTAGGCATGGGACATCGAAGGCTAACAGAAAGCCGGCCAAGCAACGGCCCCCGTCAGCGACCTGGAGCTCTCAACGACCACCTCACCCCACACCCCAACCCCTCGGAGGGTTCGCAGTTCCTACAAAAAGCGCCAACTCGCCCAGCGCCCACGCAGGCCCGGACTGAACCACAACGCCCAACTAAATCGTGCACGATATACTTGCGCACGATGTATTCGGTCCTAGAGTGTGCGAAGTCGCGCTGCGGCACTTCCGGCGCCGAGCGCCATTACCCCACAAGAATCCGAAGGAGCATTGTCATGTCTCAGCCTGCCATCCTCGAAAAGCGCCTCTACACCGCCCGTGCAACCGCCGTTGGAGGTCGCGAAGGCACAGCCAAGACCGACGACGGGGTCCTCGAGGTGACGCTGGTTCCGCCGAAGTCTTTGGGCGGGAAAGGCGAAGGCGGCACGAACCCGGAGCAGCTCTTCGCGACCGGCTACGCCGCATGCTTTGGGAGCGCGCTAGCCCATGTCGCGCGCCTGCAGAAAGTGGATCCGGGCCAAGTGAGCGTCACGGCGGAGGTCACCATCGGCCCCGTCGGCAAGGGCTTTGGTCTAGCCGTCGCGCTGAACGTGAGCCTGCCCGATCTTCCCCGAGAGCAAGCGGAAGCGCTGGTAGCTACCGCTCACGAAGTCTGCCCCTACTCCAACGCGACGCGGGGTAACATCGAGGTCACGCTCGCCGTGGTCTGAACATGTCTGACGTACTCCTCCTCGACTCCCAGCTGTGTTTCGCGCTCTACGCCGCCTCGCGCGCCGTCACGAGCGCCTACGCCCCGCACCTCAAGCAGCTGGGCCTTACGTATCCGCAGTACCTCGTGCTGCTGGTGCTGTGGGAGAGCGAAGGAGTCCGCGTGACCCAGCTTGGAGAGCGCCTGCATCTCGACTCGGCGACGCTGACCCCCTTGCTCAAGCGCATGGAGGCTCAGGGCGTCGTCGAGCGCAGGCGCAGTCAACAAGATGAGCGCGTGGTCGAGCTGTTTCTCACGCCCCATGGCAAGCGCCTCAAGAAGAAGGCGGAAGAAATCCCAACCAACGTCTTCAAAAACTCCGGGCTCAACCTCAAGCAAGCCCGCGAGCTTCGCACGAGCCTGCAGGCGCTCACTCAGCGCATGCGTACGGAGGGCTAGAGGCCGCGACCAGGGTTTAGGATCCCGAGTGGGTCGAACGCCTGCTTGATGCGCGCCATGAGCGCGCGTTCGCTGCTGCCGATCATGCGCGGGAGCTGCAGAACCTTGAGCGCGCCAACGCCGTGCTCCCCCGTGATGCTCCCCCCAACCTTGATGGCCTCATGCAGGATCTGATTGAAGGCGTCGTAGGCTCGCCGCTCGGACTCCGGGCTCTGCCCGTCAAACACGATCGTCGGGTGCAGGTTGCCGTCCCCGGCGTGTCCGAAGGTGCCGATCGTCAAACCAGTGGCCTCACTGATCGCCTCACAGCGCACCAGCATTTCCGTGAGGTTTTGCCGGGGGACGGCCACGTCGTCCAGCAACGTGGCTCCCAGGCGCTCGAGGGCAGGATATGCCAGGCTGCGCGCACGGAGCAGCAGGCGCCCTTCCTCGGCATCCGAACTCTGCATCACGTCGTAGGCGCGATGTTGCTCACACAGCGCCGCACAGCGTGAAACCTCCGCTGGCGCGTCGGACGCGTCGCTCTGCACCAGCACCATCGCCGCCGCGGTCGTATCGAGCTCGAGTTGCGCGTGGCGCTCCACGGCCGACAGGGTCGTGCGGTCCATGATCTCGATCAGCGACAGATCCAGAGACTGCATCGCCTCGATGGCAGCGCCCGCTGACTGCAGGCTCTGAAAGTAGGCAACCAACGTCGAAGCCGGGCGCGGCTTCGGCAGCAAGCGCAGCGTCGCCTCCACGATCACAGCCAGCGTGCCCTCGGAACCCACCAAGAGCCGCTTCAAATCGAGCCCAGCGACATTCTTCTGCGCGAGAGAGCCGACGCGGATCAAGGTTCCGTCTGCCAGCACCGCCTTCAGCGCCAGCACGTGGTCGCCGGTGACGCCATACTTCAAGCAACAGGCACCACCCGCGTTGGTCGCGATATTCCCCCCGATACTCGAGATTTCCCGGCTAGCGGGATCCGGCGCGTAGAACAGGCCATAGCCCAGCGCCTCCGCAGCCAGCTCGCCGTTCAGCACTCCGGGCTCTACGGTTGCGCTGCGGCCCACCGGGTCCACCCGCAAGATGCGGCGCATATCCGCGACGCTGAGCTGGATACACCCGTCGAGAGCATTCGCCCCACCCGAGAGCCCCGTCCCAGCACCGCGGGTTACCACGGGGATACGTCGTTCATGGGCGAAGCGCAGGGTCGCGATCACCTGCTCCACGCTACGCGCGCGCACCAGCGCCGCCGCCTCACCGGCGGGTACCAAGCGCGCGTGATCTCGCGCGTAGCTCTCCAGCACGTCGCGGTCACTGACGACAGCACCTTCAGGCAGCTGGCTCGCGAGGTCCGCCAGCCACGCGCTCACCGCGCCTCCTGGGTGCGCTTGCGTGCAGCGTAGAACGCCCGAATGTGCTCTTCCACCAAGCTCTTTGCGCGCTTGCTCTGGCCCCGCTCGACCGCTCGCAAGATCTCCGCGTGCTCGGTGGTGAGTTCACGCATCGTGCGCTCGGGCTTCGGCACCTGATGTAGCGCCTCCCCAAGATGAGCTGACACTGCGTCGCGCAGCACACCCATGACGAGACCATAAGCCTGATTCCCCGAGGCACCGACCAAGCTCTTGTGGAAGCTCAGGTCCGCGGCGCGAAACGCATCGACGTTGATATCCGGCGCGCCCATCGCTTCGACTGCTTCGCGCGCCGCCAAGAGCGCCGTCTCCTCGCGCACCAGCGCAGCCTGCTCGAGAGCCGCACCTTCAATCACCACGCGAAGCTCCACCAAGTCCGCGAGGGGCACGCCGCCGAGGCGCAGGACGCTCTCCATCGCCAAGGCAGCGCTGCTCATCACATACTCCCCCGTGACTCGGGGTCGCTGAGTGGAGACGGTGTCCCCACCGGAGATCAAGCCCTGCGCTTGCAAGATGCGCAGCGCCTCGCGCACCGTGGACCGGCTCACACCGAGCTGAATCGTCAGCTCCTTTTCGCTGGGCAGCTCGGTGCCCACGGCAATTTGACCAGACACGATCGCCTCGCGCAGTTGCCGCGCGACCAGCACCGAGAGCGGCGCTCGCTCGGTGACCTGGAAGGTGAACGGAGTGGCAGTCGTCTCGGCATCGCCCTCAATATCCCTGGTCTTCGCCACCTGCTCTTTTTAGCAGGTTGACCGCTTGTCTGACAAGCTGATAAGTTCTCCGGGACGTTGCGAGTCGGCTTCGGGGAGCCGTCCGCCTCGCTTCGCAGCGTGACTTTTCACGCGGAAAAGGAGCAAGGAATGAAGCTGGATCCGAAGACGACGGCCATCGTGCTGATCGAGTACCAGAACGAGTTCACGTCAGACGGTGGTGTGCTGCATGGCGCCGTCGCCGGAGTGATGGACAAGACGAACATGCTCGCCAACACGGTCAAGCTGGTGGACGAAGCCCGCAAGAAGGGCGCAACCATCATGCACGCGCCGATCACCTTCGCCCCCGGCTACGGCGAGCTCACCCGCCACCCCTACGGCATCCTCAAGGGCGTCGTCGACGGCAAGTGCTTCGTGAAGGGCACCTGGGGCGCAGAAATCGTGGACGACCTCAAGCCTCAAGAAGGTGACATCGTGATCGAGGGCAAGCGTGGCCTGGACACCTTCGCCAGCACCAACATCGACTTCATCCTGCGCAGCAAGGGGATCCAGACGGTGGTGCTGGGTGGCTTTCTGACCAATTGCTGTGTGGAATCGACCATGCGCACGGCGTATGAACACGGCTTCGAGGTGATCACGCTGGTGGACTGCACCGCAGCCACCTCGCAAGAGGAGTACGAGAATGCGCTGAAGTACGACTTTCAGATGTTCTCGAAGCCGATGCCTTCAAGCGAGCTCCTGGCTCATCTCGGCTGACCCGCGGCTACTGCGGCGCTAGCGCGGTCCCAAGCTGACGAGCTTCACCAGCTCATCCGCGTCCAGCGTCGCCACCCGTTCGCTGCCATCGAGCAGGGCCGCCGCGAGTTCACGTTTCCGCGCGTGAAGCTCCGTGACGCTCTGCTCGATGCTGTGCTTCATCAGCAAGCGATACACCGTGACCGGCTTCTCCTGCCCGATGCGGTGCGCTCGATCCGTGGCCTGCGCCTCCACCGCTGGGTTCCACCAGGGGTCCAGGTGGATGACGTAGTCCGCCGCCGTGAGGTTCAGGCCGAAGCCACCTGCCTTGAGGCTGATCAGGAAGAGCGGCGCGCTGCCGGACTGAAAGGCGTCGACTCGACGCTGGCGCGAAGCCTTGGGCACCGAGCCGTCGAGGTACTCGTAGCTCAGACGACGCTCCTCCAGCTGTTCCCGCACCAGCGCGAGGAAGTCTACGAATTGACTGAACACCAGGGCGCGATGCCCGTTCTCCGCTAGCTCTTCCGCCAGATCGAGGAACGCATCGATCTTCGAGCACTCGTAGGGTGCATCCGGGAAGACCAGGCGCGGATGACAACAGAAGCGCCTGAGCCGGGTTATCTCCGCGAGGATCTCGAGCTTGTTGTCGCGCTTGCCCGCAAAGGTGAAGAGCTTCTCGTGAACCTGTTTGCGCAAGAGCCCATAGCGCATCATCTCCGCTTCGGAGAAGCGCACTTCGTGCAAAATGTCCGTGATGGGCGGGAGCTCCTTCAACACCTCTGCCTTGCGACGCCGCAGGATGTACGGCTCCAGGCGTTGACGTAGCTCGACGCGCGCCTCTTCGTCTTGATCCTGCTCGATGGGCCGCAAAAACTCCCGGCGGAAATTCTTCCACTCTCCAAGCAGGCCCGGGTTCAAGAAGCGGAAGATGCTCCACACGTCCCCCAAGTGGTTCTCAAGGGGCGTCCCCGTCGCGACGATGCGCACGTCAGCCTTCAAGCCGAACGCCGCCTTGGCACGCAGCGAGGTCGCGTTCTTGATGAACTGGGCCTCATCGAGCACCACCGTGTCCCACTCCACTTCGCCGAGCTGCTCCGCGTCCTGTTGCAGCAACCCGTAGCTCGCGATGACAACGCCTGGCCCCTTCTCGAGAAAGCGCTTGAGTTGTTGGCGCCGCGCCTTGCTGAGATACTCCATCACCCGCAGCTCCGGCGCGAAGCGATTGAGTTCGTTCACCCAGTTCACGCACACCGAGGTGGGGGCGACGACCAGCGTAGGGCGCCTGCGTTGCAGCAACAGGCCAATGATCTGCAGCGTCTTGCCCAAGCCCATGTCGTCCGCCAGGCAGGCGCCGAGACCCAGCTCCGCCAAGCGACTCAGCCACACATAGCCCGCGCGCTGATACTCCCGCAGCTCCGCGTTGAGCCCGGCAGGCACAGCGTGCCCTTCAGTCAGCGCGATCTGCACTCGCTCGAGCCAGTCCCTCACCTCTGCGTCCACCTCGAAGCCGCTGTCGGGATCTGCCAAATGGCGCAGCGTGCTCAAAGCGCCCCGATACACCTGGAAAGCGCCTCCGGGGACTTCGGGGTCCTTGCCAGCTTTCTTGGGGGTGAGGGAAGCGCTTTTCAGTGCCGCGAGGATACGTCTGACCTTCTCCTCGACCTCGACGTAGTCCCCAGTGTCGAGGCGCACAAAGCGCCCAAGGCCAATCGGCGACGCCCTGGTGAGCGCCTCCAGCGCCACTTGATCGACGTCGCTCAGCTTCACTTCGCCCTGTGCGAGGTACCAGCCCTTGATGCACCGCAGCTGCCCCTTCAGGCTGAGTGAGGAGGCAGTGCCACGCAGGCGAAGGCCGCCGCGCTCCGGCCACTCAAAGCGATGGGCGACGCCGCAGCGCGAGAGATCGCTGAGCAAGCAAAGCAGGCCCTCTTCCCCGAGCACCCAGCTGTCCGGCGGATCCAACGGACTGCGCACCTCGTCGTCGACCAACGGCAGCGACGGACACACAGCGATCAGCGCGTCGGTGCGCTCTCGCTCGTCACGTAGGTTCCGTAAGGATCTCAAACGGCGTCCAGCATGGAACGCCTTGATACGCGGTGTCCCCTCACCCGCCACGAAGAAGCGTCCCCCATCGCTGAACGGCCGCACACCGAACTGCACGAGCCAGGCGCCCGCGTGGAGCGCCGCGCGCACCACCGGGGTGGAGTCGGCCTCGACCTCTTGCTCGACGCCTAGCTCCGGACTCACGACGTCCACGCTCATCGAGAGCTTGCTGAGCACCTCGAGTAGCGCCGCTTCTTGCGCCTTGGGGATGCGCACACCGTGAGGCAGCGCGTCCATCACGCGCCCCATGTCCTCGTTCACCCGATACACGCGCAAGCGGTCTTCCGCTTCGACGCTGACGTTGACCCCCACCTCAGCGCCTTGGGGCTCCGCGGTGATCTGGATGTAGCCACTCTGCTCGTGGGTCTCGATGCGCGCGCGCCCCGGCAGGACACTCACCGGGAGCATGGCTCGCGCGCCGTTGAACACTCGTGGGTGACCAATCAGCGCCTCCGCGGCTTCCGCTGTCGGCTCCCGCTGACCACCAGGCAACTCGCGGGAGCACTCGACCACGCGCTGGTCCTCAACGGGCAGCTTGCTGCGATAGTCGTAGAGCTCCGCCCAGCTCATGCGGCGACCCTGGGTCCAAGTCCCCATATCCCCACGGAACTCTTGAAGTGCGGGGCGCGCGAGCTCACCGTCAGCCATGTCCACGAACCAAGCGACTCGATACTGCCGCTCAGTCGTCTTTTGCAGCTGCTCCGAGACCTGACCGAGGCGCTGCAGCGCCTTCTCCCACTCGGACTTGACGCTGATCCCCGACCACAAGAACAGCTCGCCGGGGCGCTCGACGTCTTCCCACAACAGCTCGTGACGCCGCAGTTCGTCGCTGGCCTGTGCTTCGTCGAAGCGCCGCGCAAGGCCGAAGCCTTGGCGGGCAATCCACGTGTACCCAGCGGCGCGCCACATCAGAGCCGCCTGCACCAACTGCACCGCCCACGCCGCACGGGTCACCGGTTGCTCCGTGTGGAGCTCCACGGCGACACCGGAAAGCAACAGCTCCCAAAAGCTCCCGCTGCGTGCGAGCGCATACACGTCAACGCGGCGCTGCTTGATGTCCGGCTCCGTGAGAAAGCCGAGCAGCGCCTTGAAAGCCCTGCTCGCGGCTTTCAAGTCCGAGCGCTTTCCCGAACCGACCAGACGTCGCGCCTCAGCAAATGCCTCAGGCGTACCTAGCCCAACTCGAAGCAACGCAGGCACGACGACCAGACACCCCGCCTCGACCGCGTTCGGCTTCTTCTTGCTGTCGAAGAGCAACTCCAAGAGCGCCGCGACACGCCCGCTGTCGCCACGGATGAAACTCTCGCAGGCATCGAAGATCACCCGCGCGGTGGGCGACAGCTCCCGCGAGAGGCGCTTCAGTCCCTCGACGTCGCCACGCAAGGCAGCCTGCTCGAGCCACAGCGCCAGCGTACGTTGCCGCGAGGCAGCGTCCCGCTGCTGAGTCGCCGCTTCAACGAACCAGCGCTCGAGTCCTCCTAGCGGCTCGAGTCGGCCGACGCTCTCGCGGACGATGCGCTCGGCGATGTCCAGCGCACCCTCACCCCAAACCCCGGAAAACCACTCGGCGTCGAACGCCTCACAGACGGATTCTCGGATCCAGGCGTCGGGGCTGCGCACCAATCCACGTAGCCCCGTGGGTTGAGAGGCGCTGAGCTTGGTGAAGGCGTTCAAGTCCCCGAGCTGCAACGCCAGCTCGAGGGGTGCCTGGGAGCGTGTTCCGACCAGGCGATGGCAGTCGCGCACCAACGGATCGAGCTCCCCGCTGCGGCCGAGCTCGCGGATCACCAGCTGACGCAGTCCACCGGCGATCGCCAAGCCGTGCTGCCCGCGTCCCAGGCGGGAGAACTTCATGTCCGTGTTCAGCAGGCCGCGCTTGAGCGCTTCCCTGGAGAAGCTAGCGAACGTGGCAGGCTTGTCCGTGAGCTGGAGTAGAACATCGTTCGAGAGCGCACTCTCGAGGGCCAACGCCCCGAGCAGTCGAAAGCCTCCCGCGCCGAGCTGGCTGCGTAAGGCTCGGACCTTGTTGGGGTTCGCTGCGCGGCTCTGAGCGCGGGGGTCGTCGGTGCCAAGCACGTCGCTCGGGACTATGCCTCAGACGATTGCGCGACGCATCAACCACGACTGCGGTGGCGGCGCGATCTGACAAGCAACGTCAGTGAAAAACAAGCTATGAAGGCATATGGCTCGTCGCGCTTCGCACTCCCCCACCGCCCTAGCCAAGACCCCGTTGCTGCTGCTCGGCTGCCTCGCCCTAGTCGGCTGCGGCAGCGACGACGACGCTAGCAGCTCTGGGCGCGACTTCGGCGGCTTCGACGCTGCCATCCAGAGTTTCCTTCAGGAAAATAATCTAAACGGCGCGAGCGTGGTGGTCGTCAGCCGTGACGAAGGCATCGTCCACGTCAAAGAGCTGGGCGAGTTCCAGGAGGACCGCATCTCCTTGATCGCGTCTTCCAGCAAGGTGATGAGCGCGGGCGTGCTCGTGCATTTGGCGGACGCGGGCTTGCTCGATCTCGACGCGCCGGTGTCGGACTACCTGGGGGACTGGGGAGAGTTCAAGACCAACCGCAGCGTGGCGCAGATGCTCTCCAACAGCGCGGGCATGGTGGGCCTGATCGATGACCCGCTCTACGGACCCTATCTGTGCCAGTATCTCGACGTCGGGACACTCAGCGACTGCGCGAAGAAGATCTACACCGCCGACGACACCGCTGATTTGATCCCTCCGGATACGGAATTTCACTACGGCGGCGGGCAGTGGCAGCTCGCGGGCGGTGTCGCGGAGGTGGTCAGCGGCAAGAGCTGGGACACGCTGATCGACGAAATCTACGTGAAGCCCTGCGGCCTCGAGTCCACCGGCTACAACAACCACTACAGCAAGGGCTTTGCCAGCGGCGGCGTGGACGGCGCCCTCACCTACCCAGACTTCTTCCAGGGCGACCTGGCTAACCTCGGGGAAACACAGAACCCCAGCATCGAAGGCGGCGCGTACACCACCGCAACCGACTACGGGAAGATCCTCTGGATGCACCTATCTGGCGGCCGGTGCGGAGAGACCCAAGTGCTGAGCGAAGCCGGCGTCGCGAGGATGCAACACGACCGCATCGGCGAGGAGTACGGCGGCTCTTCCCTCGACCCGACCCTACCCGGCTACGGATTCGGCTGGTGGGTTAGCCGTACGGAACCGGTCGTGGCTGACCCTGGAGCGTACGGCGCAACGCCTTGGCTCGACAACGATCGCGGCTACGCAGCGATGGTGATCCTCGAAGCCAAGGCGGAGCTCGGGGTGAACCTGCGAATTCAGACGAAGCCCATCCTGGACGAGCTGTTCCCGCTTCCGCAGGATTGAAGGCTCACTCCGCCTTCTTTTGCTTGGCCTTCTTTTACTCGGCCTTCTTTTCCTCTTCCTTCTTCTCTTCGTCCTGCTTGTCGCCCTCGGCCTTTTCGCCTTTGGCCTTGTCGCCTTCGGCCTTCTCCTCGGCAGGCTTGTCCGCGGCCTTCTCCGCGGGCTTGTCGGCGGCGGCGGGGACTTCCTTGCCGTCCTTGCCCGCCTCGGGCTTCGTTTCGTCGCAGGCGACACAGAGGAGCGGGATGGCGAGCAACGCAATGCTGAGCTTGATCATGAGAGTTCTCCTTATGGCCGCGCATCGGTGGAGCAGCGCATCACAACGCGCCAAGCGGCCTCACTCAGGATCTAACAGCGGCTCGTTTCCGCCCGAAAAAGAAACGCGCGGCGTCACGATCATTTCGTCGTTCTGACGCAGTGGCGAAACCTCACGCATCAACTTGGCGGCGAAGCTATCGAAGCCTAACTGAGCGTCCCACAATCACGCTGTGACGACACGGTGTTCGATGAGTGACTCTCCCATGGACACCACCATCTCTTCGAGGCCACGCGGGTGCCAATCAAGCACGGTCTTGATCTGAGTGGTGTCGAGATCCTGTCTCTTTCCAAGCTCCTGCACTGCGAGCGCGGCCGTCTTGTCGAAGACCGCCACCACCCGCAGGAGCCAACCAGGCACACGTCGCGTTGGGATCTTGTAGCCACGATCCCCAAAATGACGCTCGAGGATCTTCGCGACGTCGAGCATCGACGCGTGTTGCACCGAAGCGACGAAGCGTTTCCCTACGGCGTCCTGTTTCAGCATGGCTGACAGGTGAGCCGCCGCCACATCCCGCACATCGACCATGGCCCAGCCGATGTCCGGGCAGCCCGGCATCTCGCGCGCCATCAGCTTGCGCACCACCTCACCGGAGGTGCCGTAGTCGCTGTCGAGTACCGGCCCGAGTACTAGCCCGGGATTGATGGTGCAGAACTCGAGGCGTTGTTCAGCGGGGAAGCTCTCGACGAGGTCCCAGGCGGCGCGCTCGGCGATGGTCTTGCTCTGTTCGTAGGCGCCGACGTCTTTGCTTAGGATCGACCAGTGGCTCTCGTCATAAGTCTCTGAGCCATCGCGCTTGTGGCCATACAGCACCGCAGCAACGGAAGACGTCATCACCAAGCGCTTCACCCCCACTGCCTGTGCCGCACGGATCACCCGCAGGGCTCCGTCTCGGGCGGGGACGATCAGCTCATCCGCGTGCTTCGGCGGCGTGCGCGGTAGCGGCGAGGCGACGTGGAGCACGTAACGGATCCCCTGCATCGCTTCATCCCAGCCAGCGTCCTGAGTCAGGTCGGCAGCGGCGAAGGAGAGCCGCGAGGTGTCCGCTCCGTGGGCCTTCAGCGCGGCTTCGACCTGCGCCGTTCGCTTCATGCTGCGCACGGTGCCGCGCACCTGATAGCCCGCCTCGAGCAGTTGAAGGATGCAGTGCATGGCGATGAAGCCCGATGCACCGGTAACCAGAACCTGGGTGTTTGCCGCGTCCGATGTCATGCCCGGGATATGGGAGACCACTGGTCTCTTGTAAATCCTCCACCGAGAAGAAACCTTGCGTTTAGCATCAATTTAGCTAGATTTTGCTGGTACCAGTGGTCACTAAAGAAGCATTCACCCGCGCCCGGGCGCCAGCGCAACGGGAGCAGCGCCGTCAGGAGCTACTCAGCGCGGCGCGGCGCCTGCTGGACGCAGGCGGGCTCGAGGCAGTGGGACTCAACGCCATCGCGCGCGAAGCAGGCATCGCCAAGAGCAACTGCTACCGCTACTTCGAGAGCCGCGAGCAGATCCTGCTCACGCTGCTGACCGAAGACGAAGCGGAGTGGGTTGCGAAACTCGAGCTCGAGCTGGCTCCTCTAGCCGGTACGAACGACGTGGAGCGCGTGGCAGCAATCATCGCGGGTACATTGGCTGCGGAGCCTCGGCTGTGCCTGCTGACCAGCGTCGTCGCCGGGGTGCTCGAGCAGAACGTCTCCGAAGAGACGGCACGCGGCTTCAAGCAAGAGGTACGCGCGCTCGCGCTACGCATCGCCAACGCGCTCTTCACGGCCATCCCGCAACTCCCCACTGAGCGCATCATGGCCATCCAGCGCTACGTCCACGCCCTCATCGCCGGCATGTGGCCGATGGCGCACCCCTCCAAAGCCATGCAGTGCGTGCTAGCGGCCGAGGAGTTCGAACACTTCCGCACGGATTTTGAAGCCGACCTCCGAGGCAGCCTGACAGCGTTGTTCCGGGGCAGCCTGAGCGACTAGACGGCACTGCGCGATTCGTCTGTTCACCGCCAAGTTTCCATTTTTTGGGGGGAGGTCGGGCTCACAGACGCCTTGCTGCTTCGTTGGATCAACTGCAGACGCTGCGTGCTCGGGATTGAACCGCCAAGGACGCCAAGGACGCCAAGATTTTTTGGGATGCGCATACGGCTGTTCGTTTGGGGGCAGCTCACGGCGCCTCCTTCCTTCGTTTCAGCGTGGCGCGAGCCCAATCGATCGCCATGGTGAACGATGTGAAAGTCGAGGGTGAGCCGACAACACGTCGGCGCACCCCTCCGTTCACTTGATGGCTAGCCGGTGAAGCGTCCCGATGATGCGATTGAAGCGCTTGCGCAGCGGGCCATTCACGGGGCGAACGTGGCCCAGCGCAGCCGCAACCTCGAGACAGGCGAGCGCTTCGCGCGCAGAGCCCATCGCGCTGTGAAAGCGCGCCGCTTGATTGCGCCCACGGCTGTAGGAACCCTCTGCCACGTTGAGCGCGATAGAGGATTGAGCGCGCTTCAGCTGCCGCCCCAGGTCTGGATCCTCGCGGCAAATGCGCTCTGACAGCGGCTGAATCAGGGTGATGGTTTCGAGAATGAATGGATAGATTTCGAGCATCGGGTGACTCCTTTCGATCACCCGATCACCACGCCGGCGAGTCGCAGGCGAGGGCGCCTCCCAAACAAGAGCCAGGTTGCGAGCGCAGCGAGCACCGGGCGCAGCCCGGCCCCGACCTGGACAGCGCCGAGCACGCCGGCAAGATTGGGAGTGAGCGAACGAGTTCAAGTTCGGGTTCGAGCCGGAGTTAGAGTTGGAGTTGGAGTTGGAGTTGGAGTCTGGAAAAATCCGCACGGCAACTGCCGGGCGAGGCGAAGCCAATGCCCGGCCAAGCCTAACGAACTGCCGGCCAGGCGAAGCCGAC